>JAZRKS010000173.1:0-2625 GCA_045646445.1 Eubacteriales bacterium
GATTCGGTAAAAGCACCGCCAAAGCCAACAACGCTTTGGTATTCAAACTCGTCAAACACGTTGATAATGCCCATTTCGGTGCCTGCGCGCACGTTGCCTTCTTCAACGGTTGTCTCTTGAAAATAAAGGTTTTCCGACGGAACGGATGTATAAATTTTCATATGTTAGCTCCTTTTGAGGTTGTTTTTATACTACCATATTACCATAAATCAGTGAAAAAGTCAATATTAATATCAATAAAAAGTTAGAACCAACCCTTCCGGCATTTTCTTTTGAAAATGCCACCTCCCCTTGCACAGGGGAGGCATTTGCAACGTGCGCAAAACGTTCAAAGTTCAATTACCAAGGATAATGTTTTTGTTGTTTCCTAACCGCATATTAAAAGTCACCATACGAATGTCCAACTTGCAACTGTTTGAAAGCCTCCCCTGTGCAAGGGGAGGTGGCGCGCAAAGCGCGACGGAAGGGTTGGTTGTAACTTTTTATACTTTCAGCGAATGTTGTTGAAAAAAAGCAACTTTCTTTTTGTGAAAAGTTGCGCCTGTCTTGACACATACTTTGGTTTGTGTTATAATAAACGCAAGAAAGGCGGTGTTTTTGTGCGAAAAATTCTTGACAAATTGTTTGAAAACAAGAAGTTGGCGTTTTGGATTCCAATCGCATTTGCTGCGGTCATTTATTTGCTGTTTGTTCTTTTTGGAACAGGTGAGGACAAGTGGGAATTGCTTATCATCACGCCATTCGTTTGTGCTTTTTGGTATTTTGGTGTATTTTTTGTTGTTTTTATGCAAGTAAAAAATCCAATGTGTCCCGAAGGTTTTTTGGATTTTGCAGAATTACTGTTTGTTTTTTGCTTTACAGCGTATTCAATTATTGGCACACTGGGGTTCATCTTTGGCGGCTGTCAATCCTCCATCGCATCAGTGATTTGTGCCGCGGCAGTTTCTTACAGTTCCATTTCATGGGCACATAGCAAAAGAGAAAAAAATAACAGATAAAGAATAACAGACAAACAATAGGAGAAAAAACATGAACAACATTCCAAGATGTGAGCATCCCCGTCCCGACAGACTGCGCCAAGATTGGCAGAGTCTCAATGGCGTATGGGATTTTGAAATTGATAACGCCAAGGTCGGTCTTGAAAAGAAATTTTATGAGAGAGACAGCTTGGAGCAAAAAATCAACGTGCCGTTCTCGCCCGAAACAGTTCTGTCAGGGATAGGGCACACCGATTTTATGAATGCGGTTTGGTATCGTAGAAACATCGAAATTCCCACCGCATGGGCAGGCAAGCGTGTCATTTTGCACATCGACGCCTGCGACCATACCACTCGTGTATTCGTTAACGGCAAGTCGGTAGGAGATGCGCACAAGGGCGGTTATACCTCTTTTGCTTATGACATTACCGATTTCCTTTGTGAGGAAGGGAACTACGTTACCGTTTACGCCGAGGATGATATTCTTTCGGGCAAGCAATTTGCAGGCAAGCAGTCCACAAGGCTGAACTCTCACGGCTGCTTTTACACGCGCACCACGGGCATTTGGCAAACCGTTTGGCTCGAGGCAGTCGAGGCGGCGCACGTTGTTTCTTACAAGGTTTATCCTAACATTTCAAAGCCTGCCGTTGTTATCGAAACCAATACAAAAGGCACGCAAAGCGATGATACGTTGTGCATAAAAGCCTATTTTGATGGCAGATTGATGGGCTCTGCCACCACCAAAATGGCATCTTCCACCGCGGTTATGGAAATCGAGCTTGCCGAAAAGCACCTTTGGGAGTGCGGCAACGGTCGCCTTTACGATCTTGTTTTTGAACTGGCGTCGGGCGAAAAGATTGACGTCATGAACGGCTATTTTGGCTTGCGCGAGGTCAAGCTTACCAAAGAGAACGGCTTCCAACTCAACGGCAAAACCGTTTTCGGTCGTTTTGTTCTCGACCAGGGCTTCAATCCCGAGGGCGTTATCACCGCCCCCAACGATGAAGCACTCAAGTTTGATATAGAAGCATCCATGGCTTGCGGCTTTAACGGTGCGCGCCTGCACCAAAAGGTGTTCGAGCCGCGCTTCCTTTACCATGCCGACAGACTCGGCTACATGGTTTGGGCAGAGGCAGGCAACTGGGGCTTCGACCACACCAAATTTGAAAATTTGCAAAACTTCCTGCCCGAGTGGCTTGAGGAAATGGAGCGCGATTTCTCGCACCCGTCCGTTATCGGTTGGTGTCCTTTCAACGAGACGTGGGATATCAACGGCCATCCGCAAAGCAACGAGCTTCTCGACACCATCTACGATATTACCAAGGCAATCGACTCCACGCGCCCTGTTATCACCTCGAGCGGATCTTTCCCCACAAAGCGTACCGACGTTCACGACGTGCACGACTACGAGCAAGATCCCGAAACCTTTAAGTCCTACTATGCCGAAATGGACAAGGGCATTGCGCGCGACCAGCTTTACAGGTTGAACCGACACCGTCAGGTTTACAAAACCGAGCTGCCCGTATTCATGAGCGAATACGGCCGCATTCGTTGGGTCATGGACGAGGAAAATGCAGGCTGGGGTTACGGTGCATCCGTTCTCAGCGAGGACGAATTCTTTGCCCGCCTTGAGGGGCTCACCGATGCC
>JAZRKS010000174.1:0-1967 GCA_045646445.1 Eubacteriales bacterium
TACGATTATCCCGACGGACACGTAGAATATGATGAGATTGAAGATCCGCTTCCTTTTGACCTCAATGCTCCTGTTATAAACATTGAAGACGAGTTTTACGCGCTCTTTTACCGCGATCTTTCCGAGGAAATGGAAAAATACAATGGCAAAACCGTTCGCTTTAAGGGAATTGTTGCCGCCGATGCATCTCTTGGCAACAAGAGCGTTTTGGCAGGCAGACACGTAATGACCTGCTGCGTTGACGATATTGCGTTCAATCCCTTGGTTTGCATCTTTGAGGAAAAAACGAACCTCAAAACGCGAGATTGGGTAACCCTTACGGGTACGATCAAGGTAGAAAAGCATAAGCTTTACCGCGGTCCCGGCCCCGTTCTTTACGTCACCAAAACCGAGTTTGCGGTACCTCCCGCGCAGGAAGTAGCAACGTTTTATTGATGAAAAAAGACCTCTGTATTTTGGTACAGAGGTCTTTTGTTTATTGATTTTTGAGCAAACGGTTGAGTGTAACAACCAATTCGTCGGCATAAATAACATCCTTGCGAGGCAGACGTGTTTGAATGCCTTCGTGTGTAATAACAAGGAAGCAGGTCTTTACAACAAACTCTTTTTTCTCAACCGCAAAGGTTTCGGTTTGATGTTCGATTTCGATCTTTTCAATGGTCGAGAAGGGAATTTCCAATTCACTCTCGTGCTTTTCATCGGCAATAAAAGAAAAAGCAGCGGAGCGAATAAAGAGAGCATCATTCAAAATCAACATTTTTGCCAAGACGTATTCCGAGGAGACCATTGCTGCGGATTTTGCCTTTTTCATCAATACGTTATCGTTAAAAACGTACCCGCCAAAGGTTTCTTCGGTGGGGTTTTTAGGCATACGTCTGCGAAATTCGCTGCTTTCCTTGATGTCGGCAAAGCTGATGGCGTCGGTGTTGTTCTTGATGATCTTATTCAGCTCGTTTTCATCGGAGCGACCTGTGCTACCGTAAAGGTAGATGCCAAATCCAATAGGGATCAGGGCAATGCCAAAGTAGAAGAATAACCAGTAGAAAGACCAGCCCAGCCAAAGCAGAATGACACCGCCAACAAGCATACTCATGCCAATGGTGGCAGTTGAGTCGGAGCGTTTAAAATAGTTGATAAACGGTTTGTAGGTATTCATAAATCCTCCTAAAATTTAAATTTTTCTTTGTTTTCATTATAGCAAAAAAGAATGAAAGAGTCAATAACGCGTTGGTTGTATTTCCCTCAATCAAAAGTAGAAAAGAGCCTTATGGGATGCAAACACCGTCATAAGACTCTTTTTTCAACGGGCTTTAACATCTTCAAACAAGTCGGCAATGGTTACACCAAGAGAAGCAGAGAGCTCATCCAGCATCAAAATATCGGGGCAGGAGAGTCCACGCTCCCATTTTGATACTGCTTGCGGTGTAAGACCGAGATCATCGGCAACCTGACATTGTTTTTTACCCGTTTTGCGCCGCAGCTCAGCAAGTCTGCGGCCGAATTCTTCCGTGTTCAGCATTGACATCTCCTTTTTAGTGTTGGGAGCGCTTGGGATACAAACGCTCCCGATTTTTTGGAGATTTTTCCTTTGCCGAGCAAGGATTTTTCCTACCGATTAGTGGGAGTAAGATACCCTTGAGGCGAAAGAAAAATATCCGATTTTGTTAGAATAGAACATAACCCGCCTCCTTTCTTTGATTTTATCTTGAAAACACGGTTGTACTTCCCGTGGCTTCCAACAAGAACCATTATAGCAAAAAAGCGGTAAGGTGTCAACATACCGTTGGTTGAATTTTGAATTTTATGTTTCGCCAAAAGTACTTTTGCGTTCACCTATATAGTGTCTGTAAATGCAAAAAGGTTTGGTGTTTTTTGCAAAAAAGTGAAAAATATATGTAAAAAACTTGTTTTTTTCTTCTTTTGGTGCTATAATTGCTGTGATGCTTTGGGGAAACAGGTGAAAATCC
>JAZRKS010000175.1:0-3982 GCA_045646445.1 Eubacteriales bacterium
ATGGCTACGATCCGACTTATTCAGGGGTGCTCACAAAAAACGGTAGATGAATATCTATTGGATCTGCGCACCTTTTTTCGCTATCTCATAGCACGCGAAAAGGATATCCCCTTCCGCTCCGAGGACTTTACCAAAATTGACGTTAAGAGCATCGGCCTTGATGCGCTTGGAAAAATTCGTGCCGAGGATCTTTACGACTACCTTGCCTATGTGACCGACGATCGCGAGAACCAATGGTGTGCACGTGCGCGCAAGCTTTCTGCCATTCGCTCGCTGTATAAATATTTGGTAAACAAAAGGCACTACCTCGAATATAATCCCACCACCGATATCGACTCTCCCAAAGCGCAAAAAACGCTCCCCAAGGTGCTCACACTCACCGAATCGATGCGACTTTTGGCGGCAGTTGACAATGATAAAGAATCAAAATTCCGCAAACGTGACTACGCCATTTTGACGCTCTTTCTCAACTGCGGCATGCGACTTTCGGAGCTGGTTGGCATTGATATCAAGGATATCACCTCGGATATGACTTCCCTGCGCGTTATGGGTAAAGGCAGCAAGGAGCGTGTTATTTACCTCAACGATGCTTGCCAAACTGCCCTGCTCGATTATCTCACTACCCGCATGAGCCAAAAATATGCGCACGTGCAAACAAAGGCAGTGTTTTTGAGCCGTTTGGATCAGCGAATGAGCGTAAAAACCGTGCAAGCAATGGTTTACAAATACCTCAAGCTTGCAGGACTTGAATCCAAGCACTACTCGGTACATAAGCTTCGCCATACTGCCGCAACACTGATGTATCAATCGGGCAATGTTGACGTGCGCGTGCTCAAGGAAATTCTCGGTCACGAGCAACTCAACACCACGCAAATCTACACACACGTTTCCAATGCCGACATTGAAAAAGCAATGGAGCAAAATCCATTGGCAAACGTAAAATCCAAAAAATAAAGAAAAAATCCGCCTCGGTATTCCGAAGCGGATTTTTAGCATTAAGCCTCCCTTGTGTAAAGGGAGGTGGCATTTTCGCAAGAAAATGACGGAGGGATTGTCCTCCTTGAAAACGTTTGAAAAACAATCCCTCAGTCAGCCTTTCGGCTGACAGCTCCCTTTACACAAGGGAGCCTTTTAATTATTGGTTCCGGATAATTCAGTTAAAAATCGTTTAGGATTTTTCAAAAAACGGAGTGCATCGCATTGGCAAATCATTGTGTAGACATTATCTGCCGTAGCAGGTATTGTTTTTTCGTTATACAAAATCTGAAGATTGTTAAAGCGTGCAAATTGGATGATAGCATCTAACTGTTTTTCGGATAAACTTCTAATATCCAATCGAACAGAAATCTCATCAATTGCAGAATGATAAAAAACAATTTCTACACAGGTGGTATCCAAATCGCCAAATAATTTATCCTCCTCATTCCAACTTGCGGTTACGGGTAATTCGGCAGTCAAAATAGAGGTAGATGCGTCACTCAACAAGATGTTTTGGTCATATTTTTTTCCATTGATCGGAATTAGTCGAAAGTGTAGTTGCCAAACAGCCATTTTCCCTCCTAAAGCGGTTTGATGGTTTTTTTCTTATACTTGTTCACAAGAAAATCAATCAGATATAATAAAAGAACAAACGCAGCACACAAATAAACAAACAAATTACCGATGCGCGTGTAAAGAGTGGTTTGCGTGCACATTTCTACGTCAGCGATGGCAATTCCCTTGGTTTCGGGTGCGAGCCAAGCTAAGTGTTCACCGTGCTCGGTGATGATGGAAGAAATACCCGTATTGCCTGCGCGAACGAGATATCGGCCACTCTCAATGGCGCGCAACATTGCTTGCGTTTCGTTTTGATAGGTCTCAACAGAGGTTGAGAACCACCAGGAATCGTTGCTTGGGAGCAGCATCAGGTTTGCTCCGTCCCGAACGCTTGCGCGTGTCAATTCCTCATAGATGGAGTCAAAGCAAATCAGCCCCCCAAGCTTGCCCCATTTGGTTTCAAACAGTGCGGTCTCAGTTCCGGGGGTGAGGTCATCGTTCAATGCCGAAAGCTCTGCCAGCGGCGGAATGAGTGTCATGATCAGCTTGCGCATGGGAACGTACTCACCAAACGGCACAAGGTGGCGCTTGTGGTAGTGATTTGCCGAAATTTGCCCCTCGGGTGTGACCATATATAAGGTGTTGTAGCTTTTTCCGTCCGCGCCGTCATAAAGTGCGCCAACAATGAGCGTGACCTTGCAATCAACGGCAACCTCGCAAACAAAATCTTTCAAAACGGCATAGCGGTTCATGCGGTACGGAAAGATGCTCTCGGGCCAAACAACGATCTTGGCACCTGCCTTTGCAGCCTCGCGTGTCATTTCGCTGTAAACGCGCATCAACTCCTTGAGTGCCGTTCCCTTTGCGTCCATATCTACGTTGCCCTGAATTGCGGCAACCTGAACGGTGGTGCGCTCCTCATCCTTTTTGTTCATCAAGCCAATACCCAAAAGAATATTGGAAAGCAAAATAACGACCGCCAAGGATGCACAAATAATCGCCTTCTTTTTTGTGCGATGGTTGAGAATGGCATACGCCAAAAGTCCGTTTACAATAAGGATCACAAAGCTGACAAAATAAGAGCCAAGAAGTGATGCAGACTGCAAAACGGGTAAATATTCGCTCTGCCCGATGCAAAGCCGTCCCCACGGAACGCCTGTCCAACCAAGTGTGCTCGACCATTCAAAAACGATCCACAAGGCAGAAAAAACGAAAGGACGTAAAATCAGGGTGCGCTCAAAAATACCGCGTCGCTCAAGAAGTTTGAAAACAAGAAAAATCAATCCACCGGGAACGGCTTGAAAAACCGACAATCCAATCCATCCCGCGGCTACAACAACCACAGAGGATGCGTTATCCAAGCCCGCAAAATCAAGCGGATAAAGACTCAAAAACCAATGGTAAACGATAAAATAGTAAACAAAAACGGTCAAAAAGCCTGCAAAATAGGTGCGCACAAGACCTTTTTTGGAGTCGGCACAGTATATAAACGAGCCCCAAAAAAGCGGAATGAGTGTGACCCACTCCAAAAAGCCGACCTTTGGAAAGATCAGCGTTAGCGCCGTAAGAGCCACACCTATGAGCATTAGAGGCAATGCTGTTTTTTGATATCGCTCGCTCATAGGCGCCTCCTAAATTACTGAAAATCTTTGATAAACCAAACGTCGTTTTGGTCGATGGAAAAGCTCTTTCCTTCGAGGTATTTCAATGCTCCCTCACGCTCAACCTTGCGGAAGGTCAAGCGGTAGGCATACAGTGCTTGGAATTTGTATCCCTTTGCACGGTCATCGCGGTTGACACCGTATTTGCCGTCGCCAAGGAGCGGATGCCCGATGTGGGAAAGATGCGCGCGGATTTGGTGGGTTCTTCCCGTAACGAGCTCAACCTCAAGCAGAGCCGTATTCATGCGTTCTTTGAGCACACGATACTTTGTGATAATTTCCTTATACCCCGTGCGCGGAGTGTCGATGACGTCAACGGTATTGTCGGCACTGTTCTTTTTGAGGTATCCCGTAAGGGTTGCCGACTGCTTTTTGGGAATGCCGTGAACGGCACAGATATAGCACTTGCGAAGTTCGTCATTGCGAATCTTTTCGTTCATCTCGCGCAATGCTTCGGCATTTTTTGCGGCAATGACAATACCGCCCGTGTTGCGGTCGATGCGGTTGCAAAGTGCAGGAGCAAAGGATTGCTCGCTCTCGGGATCATACTCCCCTTTTTGCGCAAGGTATGCCTTGACGTGCATAATCAGCGTGTTCTCCGCAGCAGCGGTATCCTCGTGCACAAGCACGCCGGGGCGTTTGTTCAGGAGCATGATGTTTTCATCCTCATAAACAATATCCAGCTTGGGAACAATGCGCCAAAGCGCCCCACGGTCGCTCTCGGGAGACTCAAAAAACTCGTCTCTGATAAAGAGTTGAATTTCATCCCCCTCGCAAAGCATATA
>JAZRKS010000176.1:0-3237 GCA_045646445.1 Eubacteriales bacterium
CACTCATATCGAGAAAGCACTCGTCAATTGAGTAGACCTCAACAACAGGCGCATATTTGCGGCAAATATCCATAAACGCGCGTGAACACTGCTCATAAAGCGAAAAATCGGGCTTTGCAATATAGAGCTCGGGGCATTTGCGCAAAGCCATAGCAATGGGCTCACCCGTTTGCACGCCATACTTTTTGGATGGAATCGACTTTGCCAAAATCACGCCGCGGCGGCTTTCTCGGTCTCCGCCAATGGCAGAGGGGATCAGCCGAATATCCGCCTCACCGTTCTTTACGCGACGTGTGGCCTCCCACGAAAGAAAGGCGCTGTTAACGTCGATGTGAAAAACCAAACGTGCCATAGCGCCTCCTTAAAAAATGAAATTTATTGGGGTTGTAAAACAGGATCGCTTTTCAAAACGTCCTCAATAATGCTTCTCTCCGAAAAGGGAAGCTTTTCTTTGCCGATGAGTTGATATTCCTCGTGCCCCTTACCTGCAAGCACAAGAATGTCATCCTTTTGCAAAAGAGAGATTGCATAGCGGATGGCATCGCCTCTATCGGGAATTTTGATGTATGCCGTTTTGTTGTCACCAAATGCCGCGGCAATTTCGTCAATGATCTGCATCGGGTCCTCGTTGCCGGGGTTATCCGAGGTTAAGATCGAAAGATCGGCAAGCTCTGCGGCAACCTCGCCAAGCTCACGGCGGCGGAGTTGTGTGCGCTCACCAACCGAGCCAAACAAGCAGATCAATCGCGCGGGCAAATAGGTGCGCAGAGACGAAAGCAAATGCCGCAAGCTCTCACCGTTGTGCGCGTAGTCAATGACACAAAGCGCACCGCAGGGGAGGGGAATGCACTCGGCTCTGCCGCAAATTGCCAATGCTTCAAGAGATTTTACTGCCTCGGGCAGAGGAATTTGAAAAACACCGTGCGCTACCGAAATCGCCAAAAGGGCATTGCAAACGTTGTGCTCACCAAGCAAACGCAGGCGGCACTCAAGTTCTACACTTTCTGTCTTTAAGCAAAAGTGGGAGAACAATCCGTTCGCATCGCGCAAGGGGAGAATGCTTTTGGCTGCGTAGTCGGCGTCGCGATCCTTGGTTGAAACCGTAAGATTGTTGGGCGCCGTGCAGCCCTTTTGCATCAAAGGTGTTGCAGGGGCGTCAATGTTCCAAACCGCGTTTTGCGGAGCAAACTCGGTAAACAAAGAGTGCTTTGCTTCGCGGTAATGCTCAAACGTGGGGTGCTCAGCCTCGCCCACGTGATCGAGATAAAGATTGCTAAAAAGCACCGTTTCAAACCTCACACCTGCCACGCGGCTTTGCATCAGTCCCTGTGAGGAGACCTCCATTACAACCGCGCGCATACCCGAGCGGTGCATATCTGCAAGAGTAGATTGCAGCATTAAGGGGTCGGGCGTGGTGTTCGCGGTGGTGCGTTCCACTAAGCCGTAACGAATGCCGTTTGTGCCAATATATCCCGTGGGAATGCCAACGGAACCCAAAATATGCGCAAGCATTGTAGCCGTGGTGGTCTTGCCCTTGGTGCCCGTAATGCCAATCACGTGCATTTTTTGCGAGGGATCGCCCCAAAGGGTGCAGGCAAGCTCCGAGAGTGTGCGGCGGCTGTTGTTTGTCAAAAGCACGCAGGCATCGGGGGGAAGGCTCAGCGCCTCTTCTGCCACAAAAATGCGGCAACCGCGCTCGTAAGCGCGAGGAGCAAGTGTATGTCCGTCAAAACGCGCACCGCGAATGCACACAAACACGCTCTCGGCATTCGCTTTTTCCGAGTGGTCGGTGAGTGTTTTGATTTCAATCACGGGAATACGATCAAAAGGGAAATGCTTGCCCAAAAGAAGTGAAGCCTTCATCGTGCATCCTCCTCTGTGCCAAACGAGGAAGGAAAGCCCACAGGCATCTTACCGCAAGCAAGAATGGTGCGATATGCAAGAACGTCAAGCGAGTCAACAAAGAGCTCGTCATCAAGCCCAAGCTTCTTAATCAAAGAAAGCTCGGTGCAGCCAAGCACAATTTTTTCACATCCGCGAGAACGGAGAGAATTCACCACACCGTGAAATGCGTCCATATCCACGGGCTTGTTTTGCTTGATCTGCCCAAAAATAATGTCGGTGATCACTGCCTGTTCCTCTTTGGTGGGCGTGATGCAGGTCAGTCCGCGAGGTGTGCAAAAGCGCTCATAAGCACCCGAGGAGATCGTGCCCTCGGTGGCAAGCAGACCAAACGTTTTTGTGCCAATGCGCAAAAGATGTGCGCAGGTCTCGTCAATAATATTCAAAATTGGTGTTTTGCAGCCCTCGGTCAGTCCGTCATAAAAATAGTGCGCGGTGTTGCAGGGCATCACAATCAGGTCAACGCCGGCGCGCTCCAAGCGGTGCGCCTCGGAGAGCATTACGGGCAGGGGATCGGGAGCATTTTTGTCAAGGATGTAAGCCGTTCGGTCGGGAGTGGTCGCGCGGCTGCTGATGAGCATATCGATGTGGTCACTGTCGCAGGTCGCGGCGGTGTGGCGGTTGAGCAGCTCGCAAAAATAGACCGTTGACATCGGCCCCAAGCCGCCAAGAATACCAAGGTAGTTACAAATCTTCATCACGGTATCACCTCCGCAAGAGGTGCAGACTGCGTACCAAACCAAACGCGCTCCATCTCGGCGCGGTCGGCAATCACAAAGCGGCGCTCAAGCTCCTCGGTGTGATCCCACACCAAATTGGTGTAGTGCTCGTTGCAGGGGATGAGATAGGGAATGAGGTCGGCATTGCCAAGCTGATCGGCAAAATCGGCGAGCGCCTGCAAAAGGAGCTGCTCACCCAAGGTTTTGGGAACGCGATGGAATTTCATGCAAAGAGAGAGGCGCATAGAAAGGGGAATGTGATCGCAAAAAACGTGAGAGATCACCCCGTGCTGGCGGTACATGCGGTGCGCCGTTTCACTTGCTTCACTCGTAACACCAAGCAAAACGGGAACGATAGCACCCGACAACACATCGTTCATAATGTATTCCATTGCTCGTTCCCCCTTTCTCGGTAAAAAACACTATATATAGTATATTATAACACACATACCTGCAAAATAAAAGGGGATAGACAAAAATAATGCAATAAAATTTGCAAACTTTTTGCACAAAAAAGAGCACAAAAAAGGATGCCACCGAGGGTGGCATCCAAAAGGAGATTATTTGTTATTGTGTAACGGGAACGTCCTCGGGGTGATAAAATTGCAACGTGCCT
>JAZRKS010000177.1:0-3262 GCA_045646445.1 Eubacteriales bacterium
AAGACCGCTTGGCCTCCGACTTATTGCAACCGTTACGCGCTTTGCGAGGTGATGAACATTCACAGTGAAGCGCTCGTGTTCGAGCCCATCTTCCGCACGGTGGAGGGAATCGATGCAAATCAACTGCTGGTTGACTTTAAAAAATATTTGGCACAGCCCTCCAATCAAAACGCGGGCAATGCACCGCAAGAGATCACCTTTGTCAGTGGTGACGTGCGCGAGGTAATCATCGCCGAGCAGCCGCCCCACGCGCTCGCTGTGGGAACGGTTCAGCAGTTCCTTGACTCCTACCTTGCCGACAAAGAGGGGGCAGTGATCGATTACATCCACGATGAGGACGAGCTTTTTTCTCTCTGTGAGGACGGCAAAACGAGCGGCTTCCTTTACGGCTGTATGGGCAAGAGCGAGCTTTTTAATGCCATCGAAAAGGAAGGTGTCCTTCCGCGCAAGACCTTCTCCATGGGTTCCGCCCGCGACAAACGCTACTACACCGAAGCGCGAAAGATAGTTGAATAAAAGATTTCAAGGGGGAACTTCTTGCAAGAAGTTCCCCCTTGAAATCTTTATTTTACAAACTCGTTATAAATAGCGGTCAATGCTTTTTCGAGGTCGTGTTCCTCAACGCCGATGATGATGTTAAGCTCGCTGGAGCCTTGGTCGATCATACGGATGTTGATTCCTGCGGTGGAGATGGCAGAGAAGACACGGGCAGCGGTACCTTTTGCTTTTACCATACCGCGACCTACGACTGCGAGGAGTGCAAGACCGTCCTCAATGACGATGCTATCGGGATGCACGCGCTTGTTGATAGAGGTTAGGATGCGTTCTCTCTTGAACTCGTCTTTAATGCAGGCGCTCGAAACGATCACGCTCATAGTGTCAACGCCCGAGGGCAGATGCTCAAAGGAAACGTCGTTATCCTCAAGCACGTCGAGAACGCGGCGACCGAAACCGATTTCGCCGTTCATCATATCCTTTTCAATGTTGATAACCGAGAAACCGCGTCTGCCGGCAACACCGGTGATGATGTGCGCGCTGTCGTATTCCGAAGTCGCAGAAACGATCATCGTGCCGGGGGCCTCGGGAGCATTTGTGTTGCGGATGTTGATCGGGATGCCCGCATGGCGGACAGGGAAGATTGCATCCTCGTGCAAAACAGAGGCACCCATATAAGAAAGCTCGCGCAATTCGCGATAGGTGATGGTCTTAATAGGCAGGGGATCGTTTACAATGCGAGGGTCAGCCATCAAACAGCCGGAAACGTCGGTCCAGTTTTCATAAAGGTCTGCTTCTGCTGCACGCGCAACAATAGAACCGGTGATATCCGAACCGCCGCGGCTAAAGGTTTTAATGGTGCCGTTGGGCATAACACCGTAAAAGCCGGGAATAATGGCATACTGATGTTTTTTGAGTTCTTCGCGCATCATCATATTGGTCTTTTCCTCATCAAACGTACCGTTCTCGCGGAAGTAGATCACCGACTCGGCATCAATGAAATCAAACTTCAGGAATTTTGCCAAAATGAGGGAGTTGAGGTATTCACCGCGGCTTGCGGCAAAGTCCTGACCGGAGTAGTGCTCAATGGCGTTGCGGATATATTCGAGCTCGCCCGAAATATCAAAATCAAGGCCGAGATCTGCGATAATAGAGTTATAGCGATCGCAAATTTTTGCGTAGTATTCGGCAATGTTTTTGCCTTGACGCACAAGATCATAGCAATGGTAGAGCATGTCGGTCACCTTGGTGTCATCCTTAAATCTCTTGCCGGGGGCAGAGGCAACCACATAGCGGCGTGCGGGGTCTGCCTGCACAATTGCGGCTACGCGGCGAAATTGGTTGGCATCCGCCAGAGAGGAGCCGCCAAATTTTACAACTTTCATTTCCATAGGTTCTTTTCCTTTCTTTCCTGCAAAAATCGGCAGGAGAGGGGCATTTTTATTTCTTACTATATTATACGGGAAAGTGCTGCGTTTGTCAAGAAGAAAAGTGACAAAACCCGACGAAATTATTATAAAATTACTTGACAAATAGATACTTGAGTGATATAATAAACAATAATAATAAAAGATGTTGACCGAAAACAAGTAGGGAACCACGTAGTGCGCAGAGAGCTGTCGGGCGGTGCGAGACAGAGACGAAGGGTTGCCGAATACATTTCGCGAGTTTTGTACCGAACCCCAATGGCAGTAGGATACAACGGGCGGCCCGTTACAGCGCACAAAGTGGTTACACTGTTAAGAGCAGTTAACAACAGAGGTGGTACCGCGGTATTTTTTCACCGTCCTCTGCGTACATCGCAGAGGACGGTTTTTGTTTTTTTGTCAAAAAGGAGAAACAACATGACAATTATTGATTTGTTAAACCAAAATGCATCGCTTTACGGTGATGAAACGGCACTCGTTGAAATCAACCCTTGCTTTGAGCCCGAGAGCCGCTTGACCTGGAAGGACTACTCCCTGATGCAGCCCGAGCCCGGCAAGCCCTTCCGTCGCTCTCTTACTTGGGGCGAATTCAATGCCAAGGCAAACCGTTTTGCCAATTTGCTCTTGACGCGTGGATGCCAAAGAGGCGATAAGGTTGCCATTCTTTTAATGAACTCCATCGAGTGGCTGCCCATTTATTTTGGTATTCTCAAGGCGGGCGCTATCGTTGTGCCGCTCAACTACCGTTACGTGGCAGATGAAATCAAATACTGTCTCGAAAAGGCAGATTGCTCCATGCTTGTTTTTGGCCCCGAGTTTGTTGGCCGTATGGAACAGATTTGCGACCGCCTGCCCGACGTTAAGCACATGTTCTACGTTGGCGAGGACTGCCCGTCCTTTGCCGACAGCTACGATAAAATGATTGGCTATTGCGATTCCCGCGCACCCGAGATGCAGATTGAAGAGAGCGACGATGCCGCTATCTACTTCTCGTCGGGTACTACCGGTTTCCCCAAGGCCATTCTGCACGCACACCGCAGTCTCATTCACGCGGCACGCGTTGAGCACAACCACCACGGGCAGACCCACAACGACGTATTCCTTTGCATCCCGCCGCTGTATCACGCGGGTGCAAAGATGCACTGGTTCGGCTCTTTGATGAGCGGCAGCAAAGCGGTACTCCTCAAGGGTACACGCCCCGAGTGGATTTTCAAAGCCGCAAGTGACGAGCGTTGCTCTATCGTCTGGTTGCTTGTTCCGTGGGCGCAGGATATGCTTGATGCCATCGAACGCGGGGACGTCAATCTTGACGATTATGACCTTGAGCAATGGCGACTGAT
>JAZRKS010000178.1:0-5841 GCA_045646445.1 Eubacteriales bacterium
CGTAGCATACCTCATCGATACCCTTAACAACGATGCAACCATCAGCACGCTGCTCAACCCCGTTAAGCGTATTCAAACCCTGATGGATAAGCATAGCCGTACCCTCGAATCCAAAAAATAATAGATATAAATAAAATAAACGGAGATGTGCAAAAGAGCATATCTCCGTTTGTTTTATTGCAAGGTTTTTAAAAATGCATCGGTCAAAATCGTCTCGGGGGCGATACCGCCTAATTTGAGCGGCTCCTTTTCGTTGGTAATGCGGCGGTAAACGATGTGGCGCAAGAGCGAGAGCAGAGAGGGCTCTATCCAATAGTCAAACTCGGTACGGGGGGCTAAAATCTCATACTTTTTCAGTTTTCTATACATTTCCAAGCCGTCCGAGGCATCGTGCCATAAATCGGCAAAAACGTAATCGAATTTACCGCGCGGCATTTCCTTTTGCATATATTGGAATGCATCTGCCTCAACGATTTCAATCTTATTTGCATTGGGGAATTGTGGCAAAAGATAGGTTTTGAAAATCTCAATTACATCGCGTGAGCACTCTACAACCACAACGCGTTCAACCTCAGACTTTTCGGATGCGTGAAAAGCAAAATATCCAAGACCAAGACCGAGTGTGAGCACCCGACCGCGGCATTTTGCAATCGGTTCGCGCATTGTTTCCACCTCGTTGGGGGTAATGGTCATCCATTCAATGCCGTCCTCAAGAATGGCAGGGAAGGGGAATTCCACGTCAAAATACCCAAGCTGCGGAATTTCGCACAGATCCTTTGTCACAACGGGATGCGTACGTACAAATGGTTCATAGGGTGCATAGGAGTGCTGGCAAAGCTCCCATTTGCCGTGCGTTACGCTCGGGAATTTTATGGTCTTTGCATAAGCATCGTTTTCATAAACGGCGGGGTCTAATTTTTGCAGAGAGGGAATGATATACTGCCGCTCAATTGCTCGGTGGTAGGGGTTGTCAACGGTATCCAAACCGCAAGCGGCAGAAAGGAGCGTGCAAAATGCCTCGTGATTGGAGACGTGACACTCATGCGCAAGGTCTTCCACCATCACCGCATCGATAAAGCGCGGGTAATTGTTGATATATTCACTTAAAATGCTGACAACCAAGTCATTGTCGCGCATAATGGCATCCAAGCGGCTCATTGTCTTCCTCCTATTGTTATTTTCCTTATCTATTATACAGTATTTTAGAGCTGTAATCAAGAGCTTTGCGCAAAGTTGTTTTTTTATTTGTGAAAGTTTTTGAGGGGGGCGGGGGAACTTTTTTCAAAAAGTTCCCCCGCATCTCCTTAAAAAACTATCCCAATGCTACATCCAAAACCATCATCAAAGCAAAGCCAAATACAATTCCCATGGTTGCAAAATAGGGGTTGGCATCTTGATTTTGCTGACATTCGGGGATGAGCTCATGCACCGCCACAAGGATCATCGTTCCTGCGGCAAATGCGAGAGCAAAGGGAAGGACTGTTTCCATATATACCACCATAGCAGCACCGAGAACGCCAGCCAAGGGTTCCACCATTCCTGATGCCTGACCGATAAGAAAGCTGTGCTTGCTTGAATATCCCTCGCGTCGTAAGGGGAGAGATACCGCCGCTCCCTCGGGGAAGTTTTGTAGTCCGATACCCAGCGCTATCGTTACTGCTCCCATCAATGCCTCGGCAGTGTACCCCCCTGCGTGCAGAGCGCCAAACGCCACGCCCACGGCAAGCCCCTCGGGAATGTTGTGCAGAGTAATAGAGAGCACCAGCATCAAAATACGGTTGGTTCTTTTTTGATTCTTACACACGCTCTCTCGGCGTGCACGCGTCACGATTTTATCCGAAAGCCACATAAATACCGCCCCCGAAAGAAAACCGAGTGCCACCACAAGCCAAGCGGGTAGGGCAAGTGTGTTTTCGGCTCGTTCAATGGCGGGCTGCAAAAGCGACCAAAAGCTTGCGGCGATCATCACACCCGAGGCAAAACCAAGCAAAAAATTCATTGTTTTGGGGTTGGGATTGCGAAAGCAAAATACCGTCGCCGCCCCCAAGGCGGTGAGTGCCCAGGTTCCAAGCGTTGCTAAAAGCGCGAGCACGACAACATTTTCCATAATATCACCTCATTCTACAGGATATGATAGAAAAGATGTGTTTGTGAACTTGTATTTTTATCAAAAAAATGAAAAAAATCCCCCAAAAGGGCTTGACAAAACGGTGCTTTGGGTGTATAATATTCGTCGGTTAGCAGATGCTAACCAAAAAGGCTCTGTGTATTTTTCGGAGCATGGGAGGTCTTACAATGAATTTGCTTTCAGCCAAAGAGGGAGAGGTATATATCATTCGCGCTATCGAGACCGATGACGAGGATATGAACGCGTTTTTGTTTTCTCTCGGTTGCTACAGCGGTGAGCCGATTACCGTTATTTCGCGCCGCAAGGGCAGCTGTGTTGTTGCTATTAAGGATGGCAGATACAGCATCGACAGTCAATTGGCAGAGGCTATCATTATCTGACTAAAAAAAGAAAAATAATCGTTCGATTATTTTTTTTGCCTATCGGTTAGCAACCGCTAACTTGATGACTTTGTAATTCATATTCTACATATAAAAGGAGAAAACAACTATGAGAATCGCTTTGGCGGGCAACCCGAACAGCGGTAAAACAACGATGTATAATGCGCTGACGGGCCGTAGCGAAAAGGTAGGCAACTGGGCTGGTGTTACCGTTGACAAAAAAGAATACGCCATTAAAAAATCCCTTTTGGGTGGCGTAAAGGATCTGATTGCAGTCGACCTTCCCGGTGCATATTCCATGTCCCCCTTCACCTCCGAACAGAGCGTAACAAGTGAATATGTAAAAAACGAGCACCCCGACGTTATCATCAATATTGTGGATGCTACCAACCTGAGCCGCAGTCTGTTTTTTACAACGCAACTGCTTGAGCTTGGCATTCCCATGGTGGTTGCCCTGAACAAATCGGACATTAACGAAAAGAAAGAGACCGAGATTGACGTGTCCGCACTTTCCGCACGCCTTGGTTGTCCCGTTATCGAGACCGTTTCCATTTCCAAAAGGGGAATGAAGGAGATCGTTAAGGCTGCCGTTTCGGTTGTTGGCAAGGAGCAAAAAGCCCCGTATACTCATTCCGAATCCGCCACCGATAAAGCTTCCGCCGAGGCTCTGGACCGCGCACGCTACGCCTTTGTCAATGAGATCGTAGATGCCGTTGAGGTACGCAAGGTCCTCTCGCGTGAGTTTGGATTGCAGGATAAAATCGACAATCTGTTGACCAATAAGTGGCTCGGCATTCCGATTTTTGCGGTTGTTATGTTCCTTGTGTTCCAAATTTCGCAGGCGTGGCTTGGTGCTTGGATCGCAGAGGGCTACGTATTTAACGAGGGAGCGGAGAACGAATTTGCCATTCCCGGACTTGTAACCCTTATTGAAATGTTTGGCGAGTGGGTAGGCGGTCTTATGGCGGATGCAAGCCCCATTCTTTATGCCGTTGTGGTAGATGGCATCATTGGCGGTGTTGGAGCCGTTGTCGGCTTTTTGCCACTGGTTATGGTCATGTATTTCCTTATCGCACTTCTTGAGGATTGCGGATATATGGCACGCGCTACCGTTGTGCTTGACCCCATCTTCAAAAAGGTTGGTCTTTCCGGCAAATCGGTTATCCCGTTTGTTATCGGCACAGGTTGCGCCGTTCCCGGCGTTATGGCAGCCAGAACCATTCGCAACGAGCGCGAAAGACGTGCCACGGTTATGCTCGCACCCTTTATGCCTTGTGGGGCAAAGCTTCCTGTCATCTCGCTTTTTGCGGGTGCATTTTTCGATGGTGCCGCTTGGGTAGGAACGCTGATGTACTTTGTGGGAATCGTAATCATTCTGTTGGGAGCATTGCTTGTCAATCTCATCACGGGTAATCGCAAAAAGAAATCCTATTTTATTATGGAGCTCCCCGAATATAAGAGCCCGAGCTTTTCCAAGGCGGCAGTTTCTATGCTGCAACGCGGATGGTCCTACATCATAAAGGCGGGAACCATTATTCTTGTTTGCAACTTTGTTATCCAACTGATGCAAACCTTTAATTGGAGATTGCAACCGGTTGAAAACGCAAGCGATTCGATTTTGGCAACCATTTCCTTGCCTTTTGCATATCTGTTTGCTCCTATTATCGGTGCGGTTATGTGGCAAATGGCGGCGGCAGCCATTACGGGCTTTATCGCAAAAGAGAACGTCGTCGGCACGCTTGCAGTTTGCTTTGTGGGTCTTGAAAATCTCATCAACACCGACGAGCTTGCTTTGATGGAAGGAGCCGGCGCCGAGGTGGCATCTGTATTTGCCATTGCCAAGGTAGCAGCTCTTGCATATTTGATGTTCAATCTTTTCACTCCTCCTTGCTTTGCCGCAATCGGTGCTATGAATGCCGAGCTTGGCAGCAAAAAATGGCTTTTTGCAGGTGTTGGCTTGCAGCTTGGCGTTGGTTACTCCGTAGGATTTTTGGTATATTTCTTTGGCTCACTTTTCACGGGTACAACTCCCGGAGCAATTTGGATGCCTATTCTCGGTTGGGCGATCGTAGCTGCTTTTGCCGCAGTTCTTGCAATTTTGATTATCAAACGCAACCGTGAGATCTCACGCGAAGCTGCCGAAAAGAAGGCAAGCAAAGAGGTAACGGTATGACACCAACGGATATTATCGTTCTTGTTATCATCGCACTGGTAATTGGCGGCGCGAGCTTTTACATCATTCGCGCAAAAAAGAAAGGGCAGAAGTGCATTGGCTGTCCCTATGCAAAAGGCTGCAAGAGCAATTGCTCTTGTAATCATAAATAAACAAAAACTCTCTTGCTTAGGGCGCGTGTTCTTAAGGATAGTTTTGTTACCTACCGGCAAAAAAGAGACAGAGAGTGTTTTTGCATTCTCTGTCTTTTTTTCTTTACAAGCACTGCATTTGTAGACACAAATGCTTTTTACGTAGAATAATTCACAAATTTATGATATAATTATTTCAGAAAATACAGAAACCATCTTAACCGTTTTGTCTTTCCATCGACTATATGTATGAAGGCGCCTGAAAACGGAAATGGAGAAGCAAATGGATAGTATAAAGCTTGAACAACTGATAACCGAAAACATGAAGTCGATATTTGGCTTTGCTTTGACAAGACTTGGAAATGTAGCTGAAGCAGAATATCTTGCGAGTGATATTCTTTATGAAATCATTCGGTCAGCGAAAACCTTAAAAGACGGGGAACGCTTTTACGGCTTTATGTGGAAGGTTGCGGAGAACGTCTATATTGACTATCTTCGCAAAAAATCAAAAAATGCGAGCCGTACAACGGAGCTCGATGAAAGTATTGCTGATGAATCTGAGGCTGTTTTAGATGAAATCGTCAAAAAAGAAAAACTAAATCTTCTTCGACGCGAACTCTCATTATTGTCAAAACAATACCGTGATGCAACCGTTTTATACTATATTGAAAATCTCTCCTGTTCCGAGGTAGCAACCAGAGTACAAATCAGCACGGAAATGGTAAAGTATTATTTGTTCCGTGCAAGAAAAATCATCAGAGAGGGTATGAATATGGAAAGACTATATGGTGAAAAAAGTTATCGCCCCAATATTTTTGAAATTGATTTTTGGGGAACCAAAGCGGGAGATGATCGAGAATATCGTGATTTTCAAAGAAGAAAAATTAAAGGAAATATTTTACTCGCGGCATATTACAGTCCGGTAACGATCCAAGAAATCAGTATAGAGCTCGGGGTTGCGCTTCCTTATCTTGAGGACGAAATAGAATTACTCGTTGATCGTCAATATCTTGTCTGCAATAACGGAAA
>JAZRKS010000179.1:0-12151 GCA_045646445.1 Eubacteriales bacterium
GTGCCAATACTTAGCGGTAATAAAGTGACCAAGTGCATATTTATAGCTATGTGCCGCGATTTTGGGATAACCCGTTGTACCCGAAGTAAAGAACATCAGCATCAAGTCATCACCGCAAGCAGTCTCTTCGGTGCGATAGAAGTGTGCGCTGTAAAGTTCAAACTCTTCGTCAAAGTTTCTCCAACCGTCACGCTCACCGCCAACCAAAACCTTAGTTTTTAGCATCGGGCATTTTTCCTGTGCAAGGTCAACCTGATGTGCTACATCACCGTCGGCAGTGCAAATGATTGCGCTGACGTCGGCGGCCTCAAAACGGTATTCAAAATCGTGTGCCTGCAGCTGATTGGTTGCGGGAATGACGATAGCACCGAGCTTGTGCAAACCGAGAATTGCAAACCAGAATTGGTAATGGCGCTTGAGAACGAGCATGACACGGTCGCCTTTTTTGATGCCGAGAGACTTGAAAAAGTTTGCACACTGTGCAGATTTGCGTTTCATATCGTTAAAGGTGAAGCGGCGCTCGGTCATATCCCTTGAAATGTGCAGCATAGCGAGCTTATCGGGCTCTTTTTGCGCCACTGCATCCACTACGTCAAAGGCAAAATTAAATTTATCCTCGTTGTGGAACTTGATGGATTGCAAGAGTCCGTTCTCGTCCTCAACGGTAGAAATAAAGTTATCGCAAACAAGCTCACGCTTGGGGGTGCGAGATGGAATGAGCGTATCACGAATGATATCCTCTTTTTCATCTTCGCCCGACATAACAACGGCAACAAACCAGCAATCCTCGCCGCCGATTGCAATCATACCGTGGGGAGTTGAGGAGTTGTAATAAATGCTGTCACCTTCTTCAAGATATTCGACGTTATCGCCGATTTGCACCTTGAGCTTGCCCTTCATAACCATGTCAAACTCCTGACCGGAGTGCTTGGTTAAGTGAATGGGGCGATTTTGCAGAGCAGGGTCGTATTGATAATGAACCCAATAAGGTTCTGCCAGCTTTTTGCGGAACATGGGGGCGAGGTTGGAAATCTCAATGCCATCCTCTTTTGCCGTTTGCTGACCCTGACCGCGGCGCGTTACCGTGTAGGATGAAAGGTGCGCACTGCGACCTTCCAACAAATCTGTCATACCAATGCCGAATGCAAGCGAACATTTATAGATAAACGTGAACGGAAAATCAAGCATTCCGCTTTCGTATTGGAGATATTCATCAACAGACACCTCGGTCTTCTCTGCCATCATTTCAACGCTGAAATCAAAAATTTCGCGCATTTCGCGAATTCGCAGAGCAACCTCCTGCAAAGTGTTCGATGATAAATTAGACATTTTGGTTTTCCTCCTTGCCAAAAAATAAAACACCCGTCTCATTGCTTTGAGACGGGTGTGAAAAATACACTCGCGGTACCACTCAAATTGCGACACAGTCGCCACTTTTGGAATCAAACAATTCCTATGCCTTTACGCAGCAATCACGGGAAAATTCTACAGAAAAAGCTCTTTCGAACATCCGGCTCAGAAGTGATGGGTCTTGAACAATTTTGTCATCGGTTCGCACCTTATCCGACTCTCTGTGGGCACCCTTGTTCGACCTTCTTCGTCATTGCCTTTCTAAATTATACGTAGTATACCATACAAAAAAGTGTTTGTCAATAGGTTTTTAAAACTTTCTTAAAAACAAATTAGTCGCAGTTTTCCCAGTTGTGGTAAACGTCCATAACGTCGTCATCTTCCTCGAGCTTTTCGATAAGAAGATTCATAAACTTGATATCATCTTCGCTCTCAAGAGTAACGGATGTGGATGCTTGCTTGGTCTTATCTGCAGAGAGGATCTCATAGCCGGCAGCTCTGAGGTCTTCCTGAATGTTGTAAACGTCGTCGGGCTCGGTGGTGATGATGAAAACGTCACCCTCTGCCTTAAAGTCTGCTGCACCTGCCTCAAGTGCTTGCTCCATCAGCTTATCCTCGTCAATGTCGCCATCCTCATTGTTGATAACGATTTCACCGATATCGGAGAAGAGGTAGCCAACGCAACCGGTTTGACCCATGTTGCCGTGATATTTGGAGAAGTAAGAACGTACGTTACCTGCGGTACGGTTGCGGTTATCGGTAGTGGGGGTTACGAGAACGGCAACACCTGCAGGACCGTAGCCCTCGTAGGAAACCTCTTCGTAGTTTTCACCGCCGCCGCCAAGTGCCTTTTTGATGCAACGCTCGATGTTATCGTTGGGAACGTTGTTAGCTTTTGCCTTTTGGATCAGATCGCGCAGCTTGGAGTTGTTGGTGGGATCTCCGCCGCCCTCTTTGACTGCGATGGTGATTTCCTTACCGATTTTTGTAAAGATTTTACCCTTTGCGGCATCGGTCTTTTCTTTTTTGTGCTTGATATTCGCCCATTTGCTATGTCCGGACATAATGATTCATCCTTTCGATTTATAGAAATAATTATTGAAAACAAAATTGATTAAACCTTTTCTGTCTTGGAAAGACAAATGAGGTCGAACGCGTTGCCGAGAACGATTTTGGTTGCCTCGGTCAACTTAACGCGAGAAGCGCGTACCGCGGGATCATCGGCACCCAGAATGGTGCAGTTGTGATAGAAGCGGTTAAATGCTGCGGCAACGTCGAGAATGAAACGTGTGATGTTGCTGGGCTCATAATCGGCGATTGCAGAGCAAACTCTTTCACCAAAGCGGCAAAGCGTTTTAACGAGTGCGGCTTCTTCTTCGGTAGTGATCTGTACGGGAGCATCTGCAACCTCACCTGCGCGGTTCAGTACCGAGCAAGCGCGTGCATAGGTGTACTGTACGTAAGGACCTGTGTTGCCCTCAAAGCTGAGCGCTTCTTCCAAGCTGAAGTTGATGTCCTTGATGCGGTTATTGGTAAGATAATAGAAGACGATCGCGCCAACGCCAATGGCCTCGGCAACGGCTTCTTTGTTCTCGAGGTTGGGGTTCTTTTCTTCAACAATGCCCGAGACCTTATCAATTGCAAGTGCGAACAAATCCTTGAGGAGCACTACGTTACCCGTTCTGGTGGCAAGCTTTGCACCGTTGAGAGATACGGTTCCGTAAGGAACGTGCACAAGCTGATCGTACCAAGGATAGCCCATCATTTCAACAACCTTAAACCACTGTGCAAAGTGCAGGCACTGTTGCGAGCTGGTAACGTAGATCGCCTTATCGAAATGATAGTTTTCTTTGCGGTAAACTGCAGCCGCGATATCACGTGTGGGATAGAGCGTAGAGCCGTCGCGCTTGAGAATGAGGCAAGGCGGCATATTGTAATCGGAAAGATCAACAATAGATGCACCGTCATCAATTTTGAGAAGTCCCATATCGCGCAGCTTTTGCACCTGTGCGGGCATTTTGTCGGTATAGAAGCTTTCACCAAGATAAGAATCAAAGCTGATGCCGAGCTGACGGTAGGTGCGTTCATATTCTGCAAGGCTGATCTCTACAAACCACTTCCAAAGTGCGAGATTTTCCTCATCGCCCATTTCGAGCTTGTGGAACTCTGCACGTGCTTCGTCTGCCAAAGATTCATCCGCGGGAATTCCCTTTTCTTCGTCGCCCTTAATGGCATTGTTCACGCGAACGTAGAGCTCAACGAGCTTATCAATGCCCTCCTCTTCAACTGCCTCGCGGCTTCCCCACTTGCGGTAAGCTACAATAAGCTTGCCAAATTGCGTTCCCCAGTCACCAAGATAGTTGATGCCAAAGCATTCATATCCCGCAAACTCGTGAAGCTTGCGCAAGGAGTGACCGATAACGGTGGTGCCCAAGTGTCCGATGTGGAAGGGCTTTGCTACGTTGGGAGAAGAATAATCGAGAACTACCTTTTTGCCCTCGCCAAAGGTCTGTGCGCCGTAGCGTGCACCCTTTGCAAGAATTTCGGGAACAACGGTATTGCCGAGATAACTATCGGCAATTTTGATATTGAGATATCCGTTTACAGCTTCTACCTTACCAATTACCTCGTCAGCGGCAAGTGCTTCGCACAAGGTAGCAGCAATCTGCACGGGAGAACGGCGCAGAGTTTTGCTGAGTTTGAAGCAAGGGAAAGCAAGGTCGCCCATGTTACTATCGGGCGGATACTCGAGCATAGCGGCAACGTCTTGCGCGTTGAGAACTGCCTCGGCATTGATTGCAAGAACGGCAGATGTGATTTTTTCGGCAATGCGTAATTTGATGGTTTGCATAGAAAGTCCTTTCTATTTTTAGTCAACTGTAATATTATACAACAAATTATTTTTGGTTTCAAGGGGTAAAGCGATTATTTTGCGGCAAGATCGGCAGTTTTTGCACCCAAAAACTGCAAAAGCTCGGCTCTTGGGAGCAAAAGCTGTGCGCCGCGTGTGCCTGAGCTAACCGTGATGCGTTCAAACTGCAAGGCACTTTGGTGAATGTATGTGGGAAAGGTCTTTTTCATTCCAATGGGTGAAACACCGCCGCGAATGTAACCGGTAAGCGCCAAAAGATCCTTTACGTGGATCATTTCAATGCGCTTGTTCCCCGTTATGCTTGCGGCACGGCGCAAGTCAATCTCCTCGGCTACGGGAATGCAAAAGACCAACGGCCCTGTTTTATCCCCTTTTGCTACAAGGGTTTTGAACATTTGCTCGGGCGGAAACCCTAACTGCTCGGCAATGTGTATGCCCGAAAGATCGTTTTCATCCACCTCGTATTCGAGCACCTCATAAGGAATTTTTGCGGCATCGAGACGCCGCATAGCATTTGTTTTTTGCATATTATCTGTATTCCTCAATCATTTCGCGGGCGGCGTTGCGCTGTGCGGCGGTGGGCTCAATGCTACCGAGAATACGCGCGATTTCATCCACACGCTCGTCGGCATTCAAAAGTTGAACATCTGTTTCTGCTCTGCCGTCGCGCTCGTGCTTGGTAATGCGATAGTGGTTATCGGCAAGAGATGCGATTTGCGCGGAGTGTGTAACACAAAGCACTTGCGTACCTGTTTGGGCGGTGTCCTTGAGCTTAATGCCAATCTTGCGCGAGGTCTTGCCCGAAACACCGGTATCGATCTCATCAAAAATGACGGTATCTACACCATCATGGTCGTTCAAAACAGAACGCAAAGCCAGCATCATACGGGAAAGCTCACCGCCCGATGCAATTTTGGAAAGCGGCAAAAGCGGCTCTCCGGGGTTGGTGGCAATCAAGAATTCGATATCGTCACCGCCGTGCTCACAAAGCTCGCACGGATGGATAGCAATTTCAAAGCGCACCTTGGGCATATCCAAGAATGCAAGCGACTCGGTAACCTGTCCAACGATTTCTTTTGCGGCAACCTTGCGCTTTTGGCAAAGGATTGCGGCATACTTTTCGGCGGTTTTGGTAAGCTTTTCAACTTGCTTTTGGAGCTCTGTCAAACGCTCGTCAGAGGTTTCCAGAGCATCCAAACGTGCGGCGGCATCGGCGCGGAACGCCAAAACAGCGGCAACGTCGGCACCGTACTTGCGCTTTAGCTTGGCAATGCCTTCTAAACGTCCTTCGATGCGGTCGATGCGCGCGGTGGGATCCTCACGGTCATCATCCATATAGGAGCGCACCGTTTCGGCAACGTCCTCAATTTCGGATGCTGCAAAGGAAAGACGAGCACAGAGGTTATCGGTATCATCAACAAGACCGTTCAAGGATTCCAAAACAGTTTCCGCGCGGCGGATAACGTCATAGGCATTTCCCTTTTCGGAGTCGCGCAAAAGTCGGCAGATCATACCCGTTTGTTTGTTGATGCGCTCAAGATTGGAAAGTCGGTCACGCTCTTTGATGAGCGCCTCTTCTTCCCCGTCTTTGAGCTTCATAGCGTCGATATCTTCGATTTGATATTTGAGCATCTCTGATAGGCGCAATTTTTCGGCACTGTCCTGCGAGAGTGCTTGCACCTCTTTGCGGCACTTTTTCAGTTCTTCAAAGGCAGCTTGGTAATCGGCAAGCGCATCCTTTGAGGTTCCATAGGCATCAAGGAGCTCGCGCTGTTTGCCTTTTTGCAAAAGCGTTTGGCTATCTGCCTGACCTTGAATGCTGATCAAGAGACGCGCGATCTCCTTTTGCATCGCTTGCGTGATCACACGGCCGTTCAGGCGCGTTTGCGAGCGACCGTCCACCGTAATGGTGCGCGAAAGCATCACCGATGCATCCTCAACCTCATAGCCCATCTCGCGGATGTGATTGATGGCGGAATCGGTCAGTTCCTCAAATACGGCGCTTACTGTAGCACTCGTTTCGCCCGAGCGAATGATCTCGCGCGAGGTGCGGTTGCCAAGGAGCAGGTTGATGCTATCAATAATCATCGATTTACCCGCACCCGTTTCACCCGTCAATGCTGAAAAGCCAGCACTGAGATCAAGGTCGGCAGAGCGAATGACCGCTATGTTTTCAATGTGTAATGAAGTGAGCATTGTTCGTCTTATTTGATCATCTCGCGGATGCGGTCGGCAATGTAGTGTGCATCATTCTCGCTGCGAGAAACAACCAAAATGGTATCGTCACCTGCAACACAGCCCAAAATGTTATCCAAATGCATTGCATCAATACCAACGGCAAGTGCATTTGCAAGACCTGCGTGGGTTTTGAGAACAACAATGTTGCAAGCATAATCGATGCTGATAAGCGCATCGATGAGTGCAGAATTGAACTTCATATTGGAAATGGGCGAGGTGTGCTTGGGGAGAACGTAGCGATAAGTTCCCTTACCCGTTGTCATTTTGGAGATGTTGAGCTCACGAATGTCACGGGAAACGGTTGCCTGTGTGACCTCAAAGCCACTCTCGCGCAAGCGTTCAATCAGCTCGTCCTGTGTATCTATTTCATATTTGGAGATCAGCTCCAACAATTTTTCTTGGCGAAGTCTTTTCATAACACCCTCCTCAGTCCATCTGCGTCGATCTCATCTTGGCACGAAGATTGCTGTAAAAGCTACTGGGTGTTAGGCGGATGAGGTTGGTCTTCAGATCTGATTTTGTAATACGAACCGTTTGATTACGGTAAAGTTCAAAGTTCATACGGCCGTCAACCGTTAAGTAAAGCATCTTCTCACGTGCACAGGTATTGCGCACCTCAAGCACGGTGCTATCCGAGAAGATCAAAGGACGTGCACCAAAGGAATGTGGGCAAATAGGCGTTACGCAGAAGCAAGGAACTGCGGGATCGACTACCGCACCGCCTGCCGACATCGAATAAGCGGTAGAACCCGTGGGGGTTGCAATAATAAGACCGTCGGCACGGTAGTTGGCTACGTGTTGACCGCCCTGCAAAAGCTCAAGGTCGACAATACGCGATACCGATCCGTTGGAAATAACGGCATCGTTGAGCGCATAGCAAAAGGATTTGAGATCATTGCCCGAAAACAGCTCAACGCGAAGCATAGAACGGTGATCCAAGGTATAATTTCCATCAAAAAGCGCATCAAGACCGTCAAGGCCGGACATTTCAAGCTCTGCCATATATCCAAGTCTGCCAAGATTGATACCGAGAATCGGGGTACCGCGGTTTGCCGCGCGGCGTGCAACCTCAAGAATGGTGCCGTCACCGCCCAAAACGATAATGATGTCAGCCTCGGCATAAACTGCCTCCAAGGGCATATAAACAAACTCATCGCGGTGCTTGTGAGCGCGCATCAGCTTTTCTTTATTGAATGCGGCAATCAAAATGCGACATTCCTTGCCGAGCAAGCGCTCAGCCACAACAGATGCGGCATTTGCCTTATCGGGAATATTAAAATTGGTGATCAATGCAATTTTGCGCATTGTTATCGCCTCCTTTGGTCTGTTACTTTGTTGTTACTTTTAAAATTTGTTCATCGGTGAGCACTTCGCCACGCCCCGATTGGCGCACAAGATGCAATAAAAACTCGCGGTTACCGTCTCCCCCTTCAATGGGTGACGGAATGATCCCTACGGGATAAAGTCCCACTCCCTCGGCGGAGGTGCAAACACGCTTGATAGCCGATGCGTGCGCGGAAGGATCGCGAACGATGCCGCCCTTGCCGATCATAGCTCGCCCTACCTCGAATTGAGGCTTGACAAGACAAATTGCCTCGCCGCTCTCATTCATCAGTGCGGGAAACTGTGGGATGATGTAGGTTGCGGAAATAAAGGAAACGTCCATCACAACCAAATCGGCACGCGTATTGTCGATGTGTTCGGGCAACAGATTGCGTGCATTCATTTTTTCAATGGAGATTACGGCGGAATTGGATAAAAGGCTTGCGGCAAGCTGGCCAACACCTGCATCTATCGCATAAACCTTTTTTGCCCCTCGTTGCAAAAGGCAATCGGTAAAGCCACCCGTGGAGGCACCGATATCGAGTGCGGTCTTTCCGTTGGCATCTATACCAAAGGCTTGAAGGGCCGCTTCGAGCTTTAATCCTCCGCGACCTACAAAGCGAATCTCATCGCTTTGCAGTATCTCAACAGTGTGTTCACCGTCATCGATCGGTTGAGAAGCCTTTTTTACTATGCGACCGTCAATGCTCACCTTTCCCTCATCGATTAAGGCTTGCGCCTTTTTGCGACTGGAGATATACCCTTTTTCGGTTAAAAAGAGATCGACTCTCATAACAAGGAAACACCGAAAGCAGGAATAAAGGAGAGCGCGATTGCAGCCGCTACGCCCGTAATAAAGCCGAAAACGACCTGCAAAGGAGTGTGGCCGATGAGCTCTTTGAAATGCGTATCAAGGGTCTTGATGTCATTGGATTTGAAAAGCTCCTCTACAATGATGTTGAGAGCGCGGGATTGCTTTCCGGTCTCGCGACGAACACCTGTAGCATCGATCATAACGATGATTGCCAAAACAACGGCGATTGCAAAGATAGCCGAATTAAATCCTTCACCAATGGCACATGCGGTAGCAAGTGCCGCAACGGTTGCAGTATGAGAGCTCGGCATTCCTCCCGTTCCAAAAAACAGGGCCTTAAAGGTGAATTTTTGTTCCTTGAAAAAGCCGGTGAAAATTTTTAAAAACTGTGCCAAAAGCCACGCTCCCATGGCGGATATGAGGTAGTAGTTCGTAACCAAATCTTGCATAGCGTTTTTCCTTCTCTGTCAAATTATTTTTCTCTTGTCAAGAGCCATTCTGCCAACGAAACAAGTGCATCGGAGTCGGGATACCGTTTGATTGCCGAAACTGCCTCACGGGTCAGCTGTTCGGCATAAAAGCGTGCTTCTTCTACCGAGTAGAAATTGAGGAACGTATTCTTTTTGTGTTTTTTATCGGTGCCAACGCTTTTGCCGAGTTGCTCTTCGGTAGCGGTAGCATCAAGTATATCATCAATGATTTGGAACACCAAACCAATGTTTTCGGAGTAGGTTACAACGTCTGCCATGCAGGGATCGTCAAAGCGGACACCCGCAGCAAGCGCTCCCAACACAGAGGATGCGCCGATGAGTGCTCCAGTTTTGAGCGAATGCAGTTTGAGGAGAGCTTCGAGCCCGAGCTCCTTGCCTTCGCCTTCCACATCCATGACCTGACCGCCAATCATACCGTAGCGTCCTGCACATCCCGCAAGATAGGCAACCGCCATAGCGGAAATCTCGGGGCCTGCCTCAATGTTGGTGGCTGCCGCTTCAAAAGCACCCGTCAGGAGTGAATCCCCCGCCAAGAGTGCCATTCCCTCGCCAAACACCTTGTGATTGCAGGGCTTGCCGCGGCGCAGGTCATCATTGTCCATACAAGGAAGATCATCATGAATGAGTGAATAGGTGTGGATCATTTCCACGGCGCAAGCAAACGGCAGAGCCGCCGCCTCATCACCGCCGAACAAACGGCAAAACTCAATGGTCAGCATCGGTCGAATGCGCTTTCCGCCTGCAAAAAGGCTATATCGCTCGGCATCCAAAAGGATTTGAATGTCGGCATCATCCGTATAGTATTTGCGGAGTGCATCCTCGGTTAAGGTTGCATTGCGATGCATTAAGAGTTCCAACGCTTCGTTGATCATACCTTTTCTCCCTTGCCCTCAAAATCAGCCAGAGCAATTCCCTCTTCGTTCATTTGCAAAACCTTTACGCTTTGCTCTGCACTCTCTAACTTTTGTGTGCAAAGGCGAATGAGAGAAACACCCTCCTCGTAAAGCTTGAGAGAATCGTCAAGTCCCTCAGCACCGGTTTCAAGGAGTCTTGTTATCTCTTCAAGGCGTTCCATTGCCGCCTCAAAGGTTATCGTTTTCTTTGTCATTGTTGCATATCCTTTCGTTGTAATACCGTTGCACGAACAGAACCGTCCGCAAAACGGATATCCAGCGTGTCGTTTTCATTGATTTGTTTTGCGCTTGTAACAGAGGTCCCCTCGCGACTGACCGTTGCGTATCCGCGCGACAAAACCGACAAGGGATTGAGTGCCCCAAGCTTGCCCGCAAGCGAAGCGGTTGTCTGTCGCTTTTGCAAAAGGGCTTGTCCTACGGCGCGGTCGAGGTCGGATTCTTTTTCATCCAAGCGCATACGAAAGTTATCGAGCATTTGTTCGGGACGTGCAAATACGCGAGATTGCGTGAGTTGATTGAGCATTCTTCTCTCCTGAACAATCAACTTTTGCATTGAGGTTTGAAGTCCTGTGCGAACAGATGCAAGTCCACGCAATATCTCTCCCGTATCGGGAACGGCAATCTCTGCCGCCGCCGAGGGAGTGGGTGCGCGACGGTCTGCTACAAAATCGCAAATGGTAAAGTCGCTCTCATGCCCGACTGCCGAAATAACGGGAACCGAACAGGATGCAACCGCACGTGCCAAATATTCATCGTTGAACGCCCATAGATCCTCGGCGGAACCGCCGCCGCGACCGAGAATGATGACGTCAACAAGACCTGTCATTGAAAAAAACTCCACGCCCGAAATGAGCTGTGCCGGAGCTTGCGCCCCTTGCACCTCACTTGGATACAGAATCATTTCAGCAGCAGGAAAACGGCGCCCGAGCACGTTGATAATATCGTGCACTGCCGCGCCCGAGGGCGAGGTGATCACACCGATGCGCCGCGGCATTGGCGGCAAGGGGCGCTTGCGCGCTTCGTCAAACAAGCCCTCTGCGGCAAGCTTGCGCTTAAGCTGCTCAAAGCGCATTGCAAGCGAGCCTGCACCGTCGGGTTGCAGATCGTCAACGTAGAGCTGATACTGTCCGCCGCTTTCATACACCGAAACACGGCCGTGGGCAATAACGCGCATACCGTCCTCGGGCTTAAAAATCAAGCGCGAGCAGTAGGAGCGAAACATGACCGACTTGAGCTGCCCTGCATCATCCTTGAGGGTGAAGTAGGCGTGCCCCGATGAATAGAACTTGAAGTTGGATATTTCACCGCGCACGAATACGTTGGAAAGCACGCGGTCACCGTCAAGAACCATTTTTAGATATTCATTGAGCTGTGTAACCGACAGCGTTTGTCTTTCTGCTTGCATCGTGCGCTCCTTTCGTCAAACTTTAAGAAATTGTTTTCTGCAAAGCAAGGCAATGCCTGCCGCGTTATCTGCCGAGAACTGCGGTTCGGCAAAATAGGTATTTTCGCGCTCGCCAAGACGGGATTGCAGATAGCGGTTGCTCATCACGCCACCCGCATAAACGATGGGGAGCGACGGAATGCGCGCATCCAATTCATTTGTCATCGCTATCAGCGTATCACCAATGAATTGCAGTGTGAATGCGGCAACGAGGGCGGCATCGCCACTTTCCTGCCACAGCTTGGTTGCCATATTTTCAAGCCCCGAAAGGTTGCAGTAGCCATCTTTAACGGAAATGCGTGACTTTGGGATCTTTTTTGTATTCTTTTCGGCAAGCTTTTCGAGCTCTTTTCCGCACGGAAACGCAAGGCCGAGCATCACACCGATACGGTCGATGGCTTGTCCTGCGTTGATGTCGGCGGTTGCCGCAAAAAGTTCGATGTCAAATCCGCTTGCGTGCGGAGTTGCAAGCAGAACCTCGGTGGTCCCGCCCGAAACGTGAAACGCCGCAAAACGTTTTGTGTTGAGCAGATGCATCGCTCCTGCCGAATACGCCGCCGCCATAATGTGCCCCTCTTGGTGCGAGAAGCGCAAAAGCGGAATATCAGCCGCCGCCGCAAAGCTCTCTGCCGCCGCAATTCCCGAAAGAAAGCACGGCATATAGGAGCCTTCTTGGGGTCTTGGCGTTGCGGAAACGCCGATGGC
>JAZRKS010000180.1:0-7108 GCA_045646445.1 Eubacteriales bacterium
CGCATTGCCGAAATGAAAACCGGTGAAGGTAAAACGCTTGTTGCAACGCTTCCCGCATACCTCAACGCGCTGGAGGGCAAGGGCGTTCATATCGTCACGGTCAACGATTACCTCGCTCGTGTAGGCGCCGACGAAATGGGCCGCGTTTACGAGTTTATGGGCATGACAACGGGTCTTGTTGTGCACGATCAAGGCCACGAAGAAAAGAAAGCCGCATACGAGGCAGATATCACCTACGGTACCAACAACGAGTTCGGCTTTGACTATTTGCGCGACAATATGGTCATTTACAAGCACCAAATGGTTCAGCGCGGCCACGTTTTTGCAATTGTGGACGAGGTGGACTCTATCCTTGTTGACGAAGCAAGAACCCCTCTCATCATTTCGGGTATGGGAGATACCGCAACCGATCTTTACGAACGCACCGACCGCCTGGTGCGCACCATGCGTAAGCACGTTGTTAAGGAGCTGGATGCAAAAGAAGATCAGGATAACATCGATGCTGACTACATCGTGCACGAAAAGGCAAGCAACGCAGTCCTCACGGCACAGGGTGCCAAAAAGGCAGAGGAGTTCTTTGGCGTTGAAAACTTTAACGATGCCGAAAACGCAACGCTCTCTCACCACGTTCAACAAGCCATCAGAGCACACGGCTGCATGCACCGCGACGTTGACTACGTTGTTAACGAGCACGGCGTTATGATTGTTGATACCTTTACGGGACGCCTGATGCCCGGTCGCCGCTATTCCGACGGCTTGCACCAAGCAATCGAAGCAAAAGAGGGCGTTAAGATCGAAAAAGAAAACAACACGCTTGCTACCATCACCTTCCAAAACTATTTCCGCATGTACCGCAAGCTCTCGGGTATGACGGGTACGGCACTGACCGAGGAAAACGAATTCCGTGAGATCTATTCTCTTGACGTAGTAGAGATCCCCACCAATATGCCCATGATCCGTGTGGATCACAACGACGTTGTTTTCCGCACCGTCGAGGGCAAGTATCAGGCAATTGTAAAGCAGGTGCGCGAGTGCTACGAAAAGGGACAACCCGTGCTCGTCGGTACCGTTTCCATCGATAAATCCGAGGAGCTTTCTCTCCGCCTCAAGCGTGCGGGCATTCCGCACACCGTGCTCAATGCAAAGTATCACGAGCGCGAGGCACAAATCGTTGCGCAGGCGGGCAAAGAGGGCGCCGTTACCATTTCCACCAACATGGCAGGTCGTGGTACCGATATTCTGCTTGGCGGTAACCCCGAGTTTATGGCAAAGGCAGATATGCGCAAAATGGAAATTCCCGAGCACGCCATTGCCGCTTGCACGGGCTTTACCGACGTTGACGACGAAGAAATCATGGAGGCCAGACGCATCTTCCGTGAGCTGGTAGAGAAATACAAAAAAGAGATCGAACCCGAGGCAGAGCGCGTACGCGCCGCAGGCGGCTTGTTCATTCTCGGTACCGAGCGCCACGAGAGCCGCCGTATCGACAACCAGCTGCGCGGCCGTTCGGGACGTCAAGGTGACCCCGGCGAATCCCGTTTCTTCCTTTCCATGCAAGACGATCTGATGCGCTTGTTCGGCACCGACCGCGTGCAGGGCATTGTAGCCGCACTCAATATGCCCGAGGATATGCCCATTGACGCACGTGTTCTTTCGGGGGCTATCGAGGGTGCACAAAAGAGAATTGAGGATAACAACTTCAAGCGCCGTAAATACGTGCTTGCGTATGATGACGTCATGAACCAACAAAGAACCATCATCTATAAGCAGCGCGGCGACGTGCTGGACGGTGAGGATATCTCCGAAACGATCGCCAAAATGCTCACGGGCTCTGTCGAGGCTTCTGTTGCAACCTATCTTCCCGGTGAAGAACGCGAGGATTGGGACTTTGACGGCTTGCGCGCGCACTACCTTGGTATGCTGACAACCGAAGAGGACTATCGCTTTGATGAGGAAGAGCGCAAGCATATCAAGCGCGAAGAGATCGAGGAAGAGCTTACAAAGCGAGCACTTGACCGCTATGCCGAAAAGGAAGAGCTGTTTGGCTCCGAAACCTTCCGCGAGGTTGAGCGCGCAATTCTTCTCCGCAACGTTGACACGGCGTGGATGGAGCACATCGATACGATGGATGACCTCAAGAGCACGGTAGGGCTCCAATCCTACGCACAACGCGATCCCATTACCGAGTACCGCATTCAGGGTGCCGATATGTTCGATGCAATGGTCGAGGATATTCGTCAGGGCACGGCACGTGCTATTTTGTCGGTTGTACCGCAGCCTAAGCCTATTGTACGTGTGCAGGTAGCCAATCCCATCACCGCAGGTCTTGCAGGCGGACAAAAGCAAAAAAAGATCGTGATTAAAAAAGCATCGGGTCAAACCGTTGTCAAGGATGCGAACGGCGTTGGCCGCAACGATCCTTGCCCCTGCGGCAGTGGCAAAAAGTATAAGAACTGCTGCCTGCGTACCTCGGGGCAGAGCAACGAATAAGCGAGGACGTTATGGGATTCGGTTATTTACTGCTCGGGTACGTAGTTACCTACGTTATCTCCATTACCGCAGGCTCTATGGGCGTAGGCTCTTTGGCATTGCTCATTGGTGCGGCACTCATGTTTTGGGGACTGCGTGAGCTTTGCAACTTTAACACCTCCTTCCTTCCTGCAAAATGGCTCACATTTGCCATTTTTGCACTTGGACTTTGCCGCCTTTGGCAGGATGCTGCCAATTGGTTTTTGTGGCAAAACCCGATTGCAGGGGTCATGACGGGTGTTATCACTTGGGTCAGCTTTGCCGCAACGCTTTTGTTCCACCTTGCCGTGCTTTACGCCATTCGCGTGCTCGCCCTCGAGGTCGAACTCAAAAAAATCGCCTCGCACGCCACGTATAACACCGTTGGCGTGGGCATTTGGGGGGCGTTGTTCCTCCTTTGCAATATGCCTGCCATTGGCGAGGCAGTTTTGCCGTATTTGAATTTTTCAATGGGGCTTTTCAATTTGATCTATCTGATTTCCGATATCGCACTTCTTTTGCGCTGTGCCAAAAACATTTGCGCCGAGGGAGACGAGGAGGTTGCCCCCAAGCCCTCGCGCTTTGCATGGGTCAACCGCATGAGCGACTCCTATAGCCAAACAATGGATAAGCTCAAAAAGAATTCCCGTGCCGACGGTGATGCCTTTATGCGCCAACGCATGGAAAAAAAGCAACAAAAAAACAACAACAATCAGCAACACAAAAAGAAAAAGAAGAAATAACGTCACAAAAGACGGGAGAGGAGGTACGCAATGAAAAAGCAAAGGCTCGGAATGGGTTGGCTCATTCCCGGAGCGGTGATGCTTGCAAATCCCGTGGTCGCGTTTTATGATATTTTGCCCGATTGCATCGGATACTTGCTTGTTTGCGTAGCTCTGTTCCGTCTTGCCGACCTCAACTCTTATATTGCCGATGCACTCAAGCGCTTCCGCACCCTGATCTGGGTCAGTATGGGCGGACTTTTGATGCAGTATTTTATCTACAACGTGCTTGCAAAGCAGCCGGGGCTTAAGCCGCAGGAGGTTCCCACAATGGTTCTTCTTTGCTCCTTTGTCGTAGCGGTGCCGCAAATTTATTTTGCAGTTCCCGCTTGGCGAGATCTATTCCGGGGCTTTTGGCAGCTTGCAGAACGCCATGGGGGACAAGCTGTTTTTCATTACGGAAAGCGCAACACCAATCTTTGCGAGCGTATGCGTCGGGCATCGGGCGTGTTGGTGATTCTTTTGGCGCTCCTTCCCATTTTGCCCGAGTTCTCGGTGCTCACCACTTTTGAATACGAGTTTGAAAAGCTCCCGTTTGATTGGTATCAATTCATTTGGCTCTTCCGTGTAACTGCCATTATGGTGCTCACCGTTCTTTTTTTGGTGTGGATCGTTCGTCTTATTCGCTTCACTCTTTTGTTCACTCGCGACAGTGTGATGATGGATTCTATCATCGAACGCTACGAGCACGATATTCTGCCGCAGAGCGATATGCTCAGCTTGCGCCGCTTGCGCTTTGGCATCGTTTTTCTCGTCATTGGTGCGGCACTCACCGTGAATATTTGCATCGAAGAAAAAATTCTCGTTCCAAGCATTCTGTGCGCTCTTTTCGTTGTCATCGGTGTTCTTATTTTTGGCACCGACCTCAAGGACCGCAAGCCCTTCTTTTTGAGTGCCGGGGCACTTGGTGTCCTCAGCATTGCAGAGCTCTGCATCAACAACTATTACACCACCTACTATTCTTATGAATTATCCGGGTGGGATCCCACCGCTTACCGCCTCTTTTTGGGTCTGCGTGCCACGCAGGTTGCCGAGGCATTTTTGGCGGCGTGGACGTTTTATCTGCTCTTGGATCTTTTCTCCGCGTTCATTAAGGAGCGCGTGTTTGAAAAATACAGAGGCAACGACACCGCCGAGCTTTCGGCGCGTGCTACCGAGCGATTGCACAAGTCCTTTGGCAAAAAGATCGTAGCCTGCAAAATTTTATTCTTTGCGGCAGCCGCCGCCATTGCCCTCGAATCCATCTTTCAGCTGGAGCATCCTTGGCTGTGGTGGATCAGTGTTCCAACGGTTATCGCATCAACCGTTACCTTTGCTACCTTCCTTTACGCATTGCTCGACCATCTTGTGTGGCAATCCAATGCTCAAAGCACGCATAAAGAGGATTGATGTGGGGCATAATGAGTACGTAATTCCCAAATTACAAAAAAGGAGAGCTCATTATGCAAAACCAAAACAACAACCAAAACAACAACCAAAACAGACAAAACGACAACCAGAACAGACAGAACAATCAAAACAACAACAATCAGAACAACAACAATCAGAACAAGAACCAAAATCAAAACAACAACCAAAACAGACAGAATAACAATAATCAGTACGAGCAAAGAAAGAACGAGCGCTAAGCGCATCCCTCTCCCCAAGAGAGGGGTACATAAGGATTTTGCTCGTACTGCTTTTTAGAAAGGGGGAGAGCCGTGTTTGCCATTGACCGCATACCCGAGGGTATATTGGATATGCTGAGCGCCCGTGATATTGATACGAACGCGATTTTGTTGGCTGCACATGCCGACCGCATACGAGAGCATACTGTGGGGGATGAATATTTGTTTGCCACAAGCCGTGAGCTGATCGTACTACATAACGGGGCACGTGCAAGTGATGCACCCGATTTCACAATTTATCAAATGCAAGATCTGCGCGGCTTTGCCGTTGAGGAGCTGCTTTCCTCGGGGCGTCTGACCGCGCGCAAAAGCGAGGACAACGCACCTATTCTCATTGCTGCCTTTACCAACTTTTGCAAGGAGTCGATGTTCCTGTTTGCAAAGTATGCAAACAAGATTGCCGCCGGGGAAGAGATCGTGATTGACGAAAAGGACGATCCTGCCGCAAAGCAATGCCCCAAGTGTGGCTTGCGCTATCCCGACCTCAACCGCCGCATTTGCCCACACTGTATGGAAAAGGGCAAGCTCTTCCGCCGTTTTTCTATTTTTTTGATGCGCTATCGCGTCTCTATCATTATTACCATGGTCTCCCTTGCTGTGATGACCGCACTCAGCATTCTCGCACCTTATCTATCCAGCGGTTTCTTCTACGATGAAGTAATCTACGGTGTAGGTGAGTTTGCAGGGCAGATTCTTTTAGTGCTTGGCCTTATTGTTGCCACACGCCTGCTCAAAACCTTGGTAACGATGGTGAACAACTACGTTACCTCGCGCATTGCCGCAAAAATGGTATTTGACCTGAAAAAGACCATCTTTTCGGCTATCGAACGCCTCTCACTCAGCTTCTTTACGGGGCGTCAAACGGGCGGACTGATGACGCAGATTAACGAGGATGCCAACACCATTTATTCCTTCTTCTGTGACGGTGTTCCGTATATGCTCATCAACATCGTGCAGGTGGCGGTGCTCTCGGTTCTGCTCTTTATGATGCAGCCCATCTTAGCACTCGTTTCCTTGATTACCGTACCTGCATTTTTGTTCTTTATCAAGTGGATGTACCGCCGTCAACGCCTTTACCACGCGCGCCGTTTTGCGGGCTCAAAGCAGATGAATTCCTTCCTCGCCGACGTCTTTTCGGGTATGCGCGTTGTTAAGGCATTCTCCAAAGAGGGCGTTGAAATTTCGCGCTTTACGGTCAAGAATCAAAACCTTGCCACAAGTGAGAAAAAGCTCGCACTCTTTTCCAACTACGGCTGGCCCGTGGCGCATCAGCTTTTGCACCTTGGCAACATTGTTGCTTGGGGCTTGGGCGGTTGGATGATTATTTCGGGCAAGGGGGGTATGACCTACGGCACACTCCTAACTTTTATTGCCTACATGAACATGATCTACTCGCCGCTTGAGTTCTTTGTGCATTTCTTCGATATGACCGCCGATTGCTCAAATGCATTGCAACGTCTGTTTGAAATTATGGATGCCGAGCCCGACGTGGTGGAAAGGGAAAACCCCGAACGCCCCGAAAATTTGGGCGGCAGCGTGGAGTTTGCAAACGTTTCCTTCTCCTATCAAAAGGGCAGAAAGATCATCAACGATGTCAGCTTCGAGGTTCCCGACGGGCACGTGCTCGGCATCGTCGGCCACACGGGTGCAGGCAAGAGCACGCTGGCAAACCTTCTTTTGCGCATGTACGAGGTTGACGAGGGCGAAATTCGCATTGGCGGCTATCCCGTAAAGGATTTGGAGCTTGCCACGCTCTACCGTCACGTTGCCATTGTTTCGCAGGAGACCTATCTCTTTATGGGCACCATTCTCGAAAACATTCGTTATGCGCGCCCCGACGCGACCTTTGAGGAGGTCATCGAGGCGGCAAAGTGTGCCGGCGCACACGAGTTTATTATGAAGCTTCCCGATGCGTATCATACGCGCATCGGCTTTGGATATCAGGATCTTTCGGGCGGTGAGCGCCAACGCGTATCGATTGCGCGCGCCATTTTGAAAAATCCAAAAATCCTCATTCTTGACGAGGCAACTGCGGCAATGGATACCGCAACCGAGCGCAAAATTCAAGAGGCGCTTGCCGCGCTCATCAAGGGTAAGACCACCATTATGATCGCACACCGTCTTTCCACTCTGCGCGATGCCGACGAGCGC
>JAZRKS010000181.1:0-5351 GCA_045646445.1 Eubacteriales bacterium
CACAACACCTCCTCAAAAAATCACAAGCGTCCGCATCACCTGCGGAAGCAGCGCAATTGAAAGCTATGCCGCCGCCGAGCTGACGTGGTACCTTGCAAAAAAGAATGTTACCCTCTCCCCCGACGGCTTTGGAATCGAACTGAAGATTGACGAAAACCTTGCCAAAAAGAACGGCTACAGAATCACCGCCGACGAAAGTGGCCTCTTGCTTGTGGCAGGCAACGAAAGAGGTCTTGCCTACGGTCTTTACGCGTTCCTTGAAAAGTACCTCGGCGTGCACGTTTATTCCCCCGATACCGTTGTTGTTGATGAAGGTGACGTAATGATTGGCGGCGGTTTGCTTGCAGTTTACGAGCCCGCGTTTGAGATCATTCGCAACCCTTGGTTCCCCATCGAGTCGCTTGCCGAAAAGAACGGCGGTAACACGCACGATCTCGGCTCTACCAAAACCCTCAGCCTCAACGCCATTGTTGGCAGCGGCAATATTCAGCCCTGCCTTACCGACCCCGAAAGCCTGACAAAGGCGGCAGGCGTTGTGGGAACTTATTTGCGCGCGGTCACCAACGTTGACACGCTCAGCTTTGCACCCGCAACCGAGTACGACCTTTGGTGCACCTGCGACAGCTGTGCCGCGGTTGCTGCCGAGGAAGGTAGCCCCGCAGGTCTTTACGTGCGCTTTTTGAATCAACTGACCGAAAAGATCTCTGCCGACTACCCCACTCTCAAATATGAGCTGGTCATTCGTGCATACCTCAAAACCGCTCCTGCCGTTACCAAGCTTGCCAACAACTTCTCTGTTCGCTTTGATATGGACAAGTGCCACATCTCGCATCCCATTACCGATGCAAACTGCCCCGATGCGGTTGCGTTTGCCGACAGTATGCGTTCTTGGGGTGCCGCCGGTGCCAACATCCACGTCACCTACGGCTTGACCGCCACCAAGGATTTCATTCCCGTATTTGCAAACCTCGGCTCTCTGCGCGAGAACTTCCGCTTCTTTGCCGAGTGCGGTGTAGATAGCATCGTTTGCGACGGCAACATTGTTTGCCCCACGGGTGAGTTTGGTGAATTGCGCGTCTATTTGGTTTCTCAGCTCCTGCAAAACCCGATGATGAGCGAAGAAGAATACTACGGATATATGGATTCCTTCCTCAGAGCCTACTACGGCGAAGGTTGGATGCACATTCGTGAGTTTATCGACACCGTCACCACACTTGCAGCCGACGGTCACCAAACCGCTGACGGCTCTCCCCTTGATGCCATTACCAAAGAGGAATACGCCGAGCACACAGAGGCGTTTGACGAGCTTTGGAACAAAGCCGAGGAGCTTGCAGGCGACAGAATCGACTTTGTAAAGCGCGCACGCTATCAATGGCGTTACATCAAGCTTTGCATCAATCCCAATGCCGAGGATGCACAGGCACTGATCACCGATGCCGCAAGCAATCCCCGTGTTGGTTGGAGAAACAAGCAATGGAACGTTGACACCGCCAAATCCGATTTGAACCTCGCTCCCACCGAGTGGGTTTATAAATCCTAATTCATAAAAAACTGTGCAAGCGGCTAAATTTCCGCTTGCACTTTTTATTTATTTGTGCAATTTTGTAAACAAATCAAGAATTCCCTTGCATTTTTTTACTTTTTTTGGTATGATTAGGGTGAAGGAATATATTCATATATTCCTAAGCACTCCCAAAACGGACGAAAAGGAGAAAAACGATGAAAAAACTGTTGATTTTGGTGCTCGTTGCAGCACTGCTGCTCCCCTGCTTTTTGACGGCTTGCAATTCCCCAAAAAAGCCCGAGGAAACAACTCCCGAGCAAAGCACAACTCCGCCGGAAACGACCCCCGCACCCCAACCTCCCGTTACACCCGAGGTGAAAACGATGACGCTTTCCACCATTAAGGTTGTAACCGGTGACACGCAAAGCGAGATTTTTGCCGGCGCCGAGCTGATGGCTTATTTGAGCAAGCAAAACGTTACGGTTGCAGAGGACGGCTTCCCGATCTCGATCTCCATCGACCCCACCTTGGATGAGGACGGCTTTTTGATTGAGGCATCCTTTGGAGAAAACAAGGGTATGACCTTTAAGGGAGGCAACGAGCGCGGTGTTCTCTACGCCGTTTACCGCTTCCTTGAAGAATATGCAGGTGTGCGTTATTTCACCCCTGAGCTCGAAACCGTTATTCCCGGTGACGTTGTCATTCCCGAAGGTATCGTTATGGATTGCACGCCCCCCATCACATTGGAGCGTCGCTTGACATGGAATTACACAGGTCACAATGCCGAATGGTGCGTAAAGAATGGCATTACCGGTTGCAACGTGGCGCTTGATGAAATGCACGGCGGCTCCAGTTTGAATTACGGTCCCTTCTACGTTCACACCATTGCTCCTTTGACAAACACCACCTACCCCTACCCTACGTATGCAACCAACCCTTGCCTGACAGACCCCGATATTTATGCTATGGTGATTGCTAACATTCGTAAGGAGCTTGAAAAAAATCCTGCCATCAATATCGTTTCGGTTTCTCAAGCCGACTACGAGCAATCCTGTTATTGCCCCAACTGTGCAAAAATCGCAGAGGAAAACGGCAACAACTACTCCGGCGTTTGGATCACCTTTGTAAACAAGGTTGCAGAGGAGCTTGAGGCAGATTATCCCAACCTCACCATCGATACACTTGCATACAAAAACACGCAATCTCCCCCCACGCAAGTCAAACCCCGTCACAATGTTTGTGTTCGCTTGTGCTCCATCAACTGCTGTTTCACACACCCGATAAGTGATCTCAGCTGCCCCAAGAGCAAAACCTTCCACAATGACCTTATTGGCTGGGGTAAAATCTGTGATAAGATTCAAATTTGGGATTACACCACAAACTTCCATTACTACATCTCCACCTTTGCAAACCTGTTCACCATTCGTGATAACATGAGATTCTTTGCCGAAAACAACGCAATTTCGATGTTCCCGCAAGGCAACAGCCAAGGTCGTTCGGGTGAGTTCGGTGAGCTTCGCTCCTACCTGTTGGCAAAGCTGATGTGGAACCCCTACATGAGCGAGGAAGAATACAGCAGACACATGAACGAGTTCCTCGAGGCTTACTACGGCGCAGGTTGGACCTTCATTCGCGAATACATCGACATCACCTCCAGACTCGCTAAGAATGGCGGCTACAAGCTGGACGGCAACGAGAACCCCACCAGCTACGTTTGCGGTCAAGGTATTTACGACCATCCCCTCACCGTTATTACAAGACAAGAATATTTGAACTACGAATATCGCTTTGACGAGTGCTGGGAACTGGCAGAAGAGCTTGCGGGAGATCGCAAGGAATTCGTTCACCGCTCCGCTATGCAATGGCGTTTGGCAAAGCTTTACCTGCACCCCAACGCAACCGAGGCTGCCGCGTTTATCGCAGAGGCAAAAGCCCTCGGCGTTGTTTGGAAGGAAGGACAGCCCAACGTACAGGCAGACTCCGATTTTTCCCTGAGTCCCTACTTCTGGAAGTACGGAAAATAATCCCGTCATACAAGGTCTGTATGATAAAGGAGAAAAACAATGAAAAAAACTTTGACTATTGTAAATATCACATCAAGCAATAAGCCCACAGCGCTTTTCGCAGCAGAAGAGCTTTCCAAATACTTGCAGAAGAAAGGTGTTTCGGTTGCCGAGGGCGGTTACCCGATCTCCATCGTTATAGATGCTTCCTTGGCTGAGGACAGCTACAAAATTGAAGCCGATGAGAACGGCATGACCGTCAAGGGAGATGCAAACGGTGTTATTTACGGCGTTTATAATTTCCTTGAAAAATATGCAGGCATCCGCTTCTTCACGCCCACGCTCGAAATCTGCCCCAAGGGTGATATCGTGATTCCCGAGGGTCTTGTTTTGGAACACAATCCCCCCATGAAGGCGCGCCGCTTGACTTGGCACAGCATTCATAAAAGTGCCGATTGGTGCGTAAAGCAAGGCGTTAACAACTGCGATGCGAATTTGACCGAGCAAATGGGCGGTCACCGCCTCAACTACGGCAGATTGTTTGTGCACACCATCAATCTCCTTGCCGAAACGACCTACCCTTATCCCGCATACGGCACCAACCCCTGCGTAACAGACCCCGAGGTGCTTGCCAGAGTTATTAAGAACGTGCGCAAGGCACTTGAAGAAAACCCTGCTATCAACATCGTTTCTGTTTCGCAAAATGATTTTGAAGGCTATTGCCACTGCCCCAACTGCCGCAAGATTGAAGAGGAAGAAGGCAGCCCTGCAGGCCCCTTGCTCCGCTTTGTCAACGCAGTTGCAGAGGATATCGAAAAGGATTACCCTCACGTAACCGTAGATACACTCGCTTACAAATATACGCAAAAGACCCCAAAAATCACCAAACCCCGCCACAACGTTTGCATTCGTCTTTGCTCCATCAACTGCTGCTTTACACATCCCCTTGACAACAAGGACTGTCCGCGCAGCCAAAAGTTCTACAACGATATCGTTGATTGGGGCAAGATCTGTGATAAGCTCCACATTTGGGACTACACAACAAACTTCCACTATTACATTTCCACCTTTGCAAACTTTGGCGTGCTGCACAAGAACATGAGATTCTTTGCAGAGAACCACGTTGTTTCCATGTTCCCGCAGGGCAACGTTCAAAGCGCTTCGGGTGAGTTTGGCGAGCTGCGCGCTTACCTTCTTGCAAAGCTGATGTGGGATCCCTACATGAGCGAGGAGACCTACTACACGCACATGGATGAATTCCTTGCCGCCTACTACGGCGAGGGCTGGGAATGCATTCGCAAATTCATCGATAAAACCACCGAGCTTGCCGCAAACGGCGGCTTTAGAATCAACAAGGCTGACGAAAGCGTTGGCGATGCCGTGTGCGGTCAAGGCATTTACGATCACCCCTTCACGGTCATCACGCGCGAGGAATACCTTGCGCACGAAGCCCTCTTTGAGGAGTGGTGGAACACCGCCCTCTCGCTTGCAGGCGACCGCCGCGAGTATGTGGAACGCTCGATGATGCAATGGAGATTGACCAAGCTTTACCTGCGCCCCGACGCCGAGGCAGCACAAAAGCTGATTGACGATGCAAAGGCGGCAGGCGTTGTTTGGAAGGAAGGTCAATTCAACGTGCAGCCCGAATCCGATCTTTCCAAGAGCCCCTGCTTCTGGAAATACGGCAGATAAAATTTCGTTTTACATGATGTAAGGAGAAATAGTATGAAAAAACTGTTAGTTGTTTTGCTTGCCGTGGCAATTTTGTTGCCCACCTTACTTGCAAGCTGTAACACCGCACCCCAAGAAACCACTCCCGTGGAAACGCCCCCCAACGCAACCAC
>JAZRKS010000182.1:0-4239 GCA_045646445.1 Eubacteriales bacterium
TGCCGTTGCCGAGCGACTTGGACATCTTTCTGCCCTGCGCGTCACGAACAAGACCGTGAATGAATACGGTATCGAACGGTTAAGTCGGAGGCCAAGCGGTCTTAGGAAGACAACACTTGAAACCAACTCCTTGGCTCACAGAACGACATGGCTACGATCCGACTTTGCCGTTGCCGAGCGACTTGGACATCTTTCTGCCCTGCGCGTCACGAACAAGACCGTGAATGAATACGGTATCGAACGGTTTTTCACCCATGTGCTCAAGACCGGAAAAGATCATACGCGATACCCAGAAGGTGATGATGTCGTAGCCCGTAACGAGAACGCTTGTGGGATAGTATTTTTTGAGATCCTCGGTCATTTCGGGCCAACCCATTGTGGAGAAGGGCCAAAGTGCGGACGAGAACCAAGTATCAAGAACGTCCTCATCCTGATGAACAGGAGCACCGCACTTGGGACAGGTGGTGATATCCTCACGGGAAACGGTCATCTCGCCGCAATCATCGCAGTAGAATGCGGGAATGCGGTGTCCCCACCAAAGCTGACGGGAAATGCACCAGTCGAGGATGTTGTTCATCCAGTTGAAGTAATTCTTGGAGAAGCGCTCGGGAACAAAGCGGATGTCGCCTGTTTCAACCGCCTCGATTGCGGGCTGTGCCAAGGGCTTCATTTTAACGAACCATTGGTCAGACGTCATGGGCTCAACGGTGGTGCCGCAACGGTAGCAAACGCCAACGTTGTGATCGTGAGGAACGGTCTTAACAAGATATCCCTCTGCCTCAAGTTGGGCAACGAGTGCCTTGCGGCATTCGTAGCGATCCATACCCTCGTATTTGCCTGCACCTGCGTTCATGGTAGCATCATCGTTCATAACCTTGATCTGCTCGAGGTTGTGGCGTTGACCAACGAGGAAATCGTTGGGGTCGTGCGCGGGGGTGATCTTTACGCAACCGGTACCAAAGCCGATTTCAACGTAATCGTCGGCAATCACGGGGATCTCTCTTCCAACTACGGGCAGAATGAGCGTTTTGCCGATGAGGTGCTTCATATCCTCGTCCTCGGGGTTGACTGCAACGGCAGTATCACCGAACATGGTTTCGGGACGGGTGGTGGCAACCTCAACGTAGCCATCCTCACCCTTGATGGGATATTTGATGTGCCAGAAGTTGCCGGGTTGATCCTTGTATTCTACCTCGGCATCGGAGAGAGCCGTAAGGCAACGCGGGCACCAGTTGATGATGCGGTAGCCGCGATAGATAAGTCCTTTTTCGTAAAGGTTTACAAATACGTCACGAACGGCGCGGGAGCATCCCTCGTCAAAGGTGAAGCGTTGACGCGTCCAGACGCAGGATGCGCCCAGCTTTTTGAGCTGACCCGTAATGCGTGCTTCGTATTTATCCTTCCAATCCCAAACTCTTTCCAAAAACTTTTCGCGGCCGAGATCGTAGCGAGAAAGGCCTTCCTCAACGCGCAGGCGCTCCTCAACCTTGATTTGTGTAGCGATACCCGCGTGGTCGGTGCCGGGAATCCAAAGGGTATTAAAGCCCTGCATTCTCTTGTAACGAACAAGGATATCTTGCAGAGTCTCGTCGAGTGCGTGACCCATGTGCAATTGACCCGTTACGTTGGGGGGCGGAATAACTACGGAGAAGTGCTCCGCATCGTTTTTAACGTCGGGCGTAAAGTAGCCCTTGTCGCACCATTCTTGATAAATTCTGTCCTCAAACTCCGACGGCGCGTAAGTTTTTGGCAGTTCGTTGTACTGATCCATTTTGATAGACCTCCTGAAAATATATATCCATTATTTTTTGACAAAAGAAAAAGCTCCCTCGTCCATTATCAGGACGTGGAAGCACGCGGTACCACCTGATTTTGCACCCACACCAAAAAGGCATGCGAATGCACACTCAACTCCGATAACGGCGGAACCCGTTGCCGACTACACAAGGAACGAAAATCGCTCCCCTTCCCCGACACCACTCCAAAGTGACTTCCACAATCCCCGACCAAGGGCTTGCACCAACCGCCCTCTCTCTGCGCGCCAAAGATTATGTACTCCTCTTTTTCATTGTGTTTCAAGTTATTGTATCACAAAAAATTGGGATTGTCAATATATTATATGAATTTAGATAGAAATATTTGTTTGACTCACCGAATGATAAAATTGAAAATACCCGTTTTTTTATTTCTGTATGTCATTCTGAGCGGAGAAAACCGCAAAGCGGTTTGCGCAGTCGAACTTTTGCGGGTTGAGCCTTGGCGAACAAGCAAAAGCGCGAGGCTTTAGCCGAAGCGGGATATGGCTCGAAATCTGGGTAACCTTCCAAAGAAAATGTTACATTTGTTGTGGCAAGCCACCAAAATTTGTTACCATATCCCATCGTCGCGTTCGCTCCTTGGTTTTACCTCGCTCTCCGCTCGGTAAAACTTCGACTACGGGCTTTGCCCTCCGCTCAAAATGACAGGCTGATTGATTATTTTGCTGTTATCAACAGAAAAACGGGCGACCGAATGCGTGCAAAATTAGCGGTAAAATTGAATTTAGCCACCACGAAAACCGTGGTGGCTTTTTCATACGCAGAAAGCAAAGAAATGCCCCGCGCGAGGCGGGGCGGGAATTATTTCAATTGTTCCAAAATTGCTTTAAATTCTTCAGTATCTCTAATCGAGTCAAATTCCTTTTCGGCAAGCCATTTATCACGAACAATTTCATGCAACGGACGAGAATCTGCTGTTGCAAAATCGGTTCTTTTTTTGATTCTTTCGCCAATTAAAAGTGAGGTCGTTTTAATTTCATCCGGGCGATTTTCAAACTCATAGGCATGCTTTATACAAATTTTCAAATTTTCTATTGCTTCTTCTATGCGGTTAACTTTCACTAAACGCTTTGCATAATCAAAATAGTGGTTCGCGCTACACCAACTATCGCTTGGAGGATCGTTATCAAAAATAATATGATCTAAGGCGTGAGATTTTTCGCAAACGGTAACCGCCTCCTCGTCTGATACTAAATCAACCAACTGCCAAAGTCCGTCGGATAATGCGTAATAGGATTGAAGAATAAATTTACGCCAATGCGGCAATTCTTCGTCCTCTGAAAGCGCCCATTTTAGAGACCATTCTTTACAATAGGCCATTGGGGGAAAAGTTTCGTATATCGCTCGTCCCTGTTGCTTTCTGCCCATTTCGCAATGGTGAAATGCAAGACGGTCCGTTGCCTCATATTTGATATTCGTATCAGGACAATATTTCATAATACGCTCACCGAGAGCAACAATTTCGGCATCGTATTTCTGTTTGTTTTCTTTCCAATCAACTATATCAGCATCATCACTTGTAGCAACAAAAAGCGCATACATCAACTTATTCAAAAGAGCATAGTTGTTCGGAAATTCGGCAACTCCCGCACGCGCAACACGAATACATTCATCGATATTGCCAACGCTGATTGCCGCTTGAAAATCTTTCAAATACTTATCTACAGCTTTCTTTTCGGCAATCTCATCAACGCCCATTAGCTTATCGGTGGATATATCAAAAAAAGCTGCAATTATTGGAATCAGCTCGATATCGGGATAGCAGGAATTATTCTCCCAACGCGAAACGGATTGGCAAGATACTCCGAGAACCTCCGCAAATTCTTCTTGCGTGATATCTCTTTCTGTTCTCAATTTTTTTATTGTTTTTCCAATATTCAGTTTCATAATGAATACCTCTCATTAAAATATTGAAAGTCGCGCTTCTTTCTGACTATATTGTATCATGGAGAACAAACAAATTCAATATCACGTTTAGAGAGTTTTTTTCACTATACAATTAAATTTTCAAAATATAAGTTGCAGTTTACTTCAGCCGTGTTCCACTTTCCCAACGCTCGCGTCTGGGGCAAGCATAGCGCGTGGCAGTCCACGCACCATCGGGCAGAAGCCCAAGCCCACCATCCGCAGAGAAACGACGCGCCAAAGCCTTCCTCCGGGAGGAAGGGGGACCACGAAGTGGTGGAAGGAGCCCGCGAAACTTTGAGTTTATGCCAGTTTTATTGTAACGCGCTCTCCCTCAGTCGCCTTCGGCGCCAGCTCCCTCCCGGAGGGAGCCTTTCGTAAGTTTGCCTCATAAACACAACACCACCAAAGAAATCTCCTTGGTGGTGTTCGTGTTTTCTCCGCTAAAGATGCATAGCAGAGAGCCATTTTTTATTTGAACAAGGTGAAGATCCAATATATCACGCCGTAGATAGTG
>JAZRKS010000183.1:0-3333 GCA_045646445.1 Eubacteriales bacterium
GGTTAGCGACGTGCAGGTCATCGGTGTGCCCGATGAAAAGTACGGCGAAGAAATTATGGCTTGTGTCATCCTCAAAGAGGGCGAAAGCATGACCGAACAGGAGATGAAGGACTTTATCGCTGCAAGCATGGCGCGCCACAAGGTGCCCAGATATGTGGATTTCGTCGATAAATTTCCAATGAATGCCGCAGGTAAGATTCTCAAATACAAAATGCGAGAAAATGCTGTAGAAAAATTGGGACTGAAAAAAGGGTGATGCATAATGATTGAAAACAGATTCAAAGTCATTGACGCGCATTGCCACATCTATCCCGAAAAAATTGTCGATAAGGCAGTAGCGGGCACCGATGCGTTCTATTCCACAAAAGCGGCTTGCCGCGGCACTGCCGAGGAGCTTATTTCGATTGGCACAAAGGCGGGTATTGACCGCTTTGTGGTACATTCGGTTGCTACAACGCCGCATCAAGTGGAGCGCATCAATTCCTTTATTGCTGCCGAGGTGGCAAAAGCCCCCGACCGATTGACCGGTCTTGGCGCGGCACACCCCGATTGTGAGAATCAGGATGCCGTTATTGAGCAAATTAAGGCATTGGGCCTTCACGGCATCAAGATTCACCCCGATATTCAGGGCTTTGCCATTGATGACGTGCGTATGATGCGCGTTTATGAAAGATGTGAAGAAGAGGGCTTGGCGGTGCTGATGCACACGGGCGATTATCGCTACGATTACTCCAACCCCAACCGACTTTTGCCTGTGCTCAAAGCTTTCCCAAAGCTGACGGTCATCGGCGCGCATTTTGGCGGTTGGTCTATTTGGGATGATGCCTCACGCGTGCTTTGTGAGTATCAAAATCTATTTGTTGATTGCTCGTCGACCTTTCCTTTTGCGGGGAACGACCTCGCCTTGGGTGAGCGACTGATTCACCGCTACGGTGCAGACCGCGTCATGTTCGCAAGCGATTTTCCGATGTGGTCTCCCGAGGAAGAAATCAAGACCTTTATGAAATTAAACCTCACCGACGCAGAGCGCACAAAGATCCTTTCCAAAAACGCGGAACGGATTTATAAAATGTAAATTGAAAAGGGGCTGAAGAGCCCCTTTTTTGATTTCACTTTTAAGAGTTTTAAAATATTCGAAAATATTTTTGAAAAACACCCAACCTTTTTCTCTTTTTGGAAACTAATAGTTGAGAGGAGGGAAAGGAATGGCTTGGTACACAAAAAAACTAACGCTCGGAAAAGCCGAGCATATTGCGTATGCAGAATTTTTGCGGCTTGGAGAAACGTATCATATCACGATTTCCAAACGACTTCTTTTTCGCACATTCTTGCCGTTTTGGATCGAGCTGCTTTTCTTGTTCTCCGTTCAAAACAAAGTCTTTTTTGGCTATATCGTTCTCCCAAATCTCATGCTGTACGGTTTGTTTGCGTATATGGTTTACGATATTTGGAAGCAGTGTAGTATCTCACTAAAGGCATATATCTTTTTTCATCTTACGGTTATCACTGTATTGAAAATTTTAGGAATTCCGTTTGGTCAATTTTTGGAGGCATTATGGATTTTATGTATTTGAACAAAGAGGAGTCAAACACTCACGATTTTGATGCAAGAGAAGAGCTTGTAAAAAAAGATAGCTTTTTTGATAATGCAAAAAAGTATATCTCTCTTGACAAGGAAACCATTTTACACCGTCAAGCACTTTTTGCAGATATTCTCAAAAGTGAGAAGCTCGCCAATTTCTTGTGCGCACTTTCCGAAAAGTTGACCGAGTACGAGCCACTCGTAACCTATCACATCAAAGCAAAAAACAGGGAAGAACATGTGCGCAACATCCTTTTCCCAATGATCTACACAAATCTGGTTGATTTTATTTATACATCGCTCTCTCCCATTATGGGAGAGGTGAGGTCGGAATCGGTCAAATGCTTGTACGAGCTTGCAAAAGAGGACTTTTCATCAAAGGAATACCAAAGCATCAAAGCCTATTACGAGAAGAACGCGGGTAAGCTAAACTATATTCGAAGCATTACGATCGGTGTCACCCTCAATACCACATTTATGCCCAAAGAGGCAGGGATTCTTGCTTTGCATGACGAAGAATTCAAATCGGGTGATCTGCTTGACCGCATTTTGCGCTTGGATTTTTCCAAGGATGAATTTCATTGTATTGCTCCCTTAACTACGATCGATAAAAAGCTCACCTTTCAGGAAAATCAGCAAATCAACTATGCCGTCCTTAAGGCACTGGGGAGCGCGGTCGATAGCGGACTGCAACATTGCGGAAGCCGTCTGCTCGGTTATGCACGTAAAAAGATACTGAACTATATCAAGTGGAAATCTTCACTCGCGTTTGTCGCAAGTGCAATTTCGCGCATCAGAATTTTTCAAAATAAACACATTCCGTTATGCTTTCCCCAAATCAGTACCGACCGCACCTTTGATTTTGTCTCTCTATATGACGATACGCTTTGCCGTGTAAAAGAGAAAAAGGAGATCGTGCCCAACAGCATTCGATTGGAGAACGACGTTTGCACGTATATCATTTCGGGACCTAACAGCGGCGGCAAAACGGTCTTTCTCAATTCTGTGGGGGCAGCACAGTATTATTTTCAACTCGGAATGCCTATCCCGGCAAAGTCTGCATCTTTGCCAATTTGTGATGCCATTTACAAGGTATCGGTGGAAAAGCAAAAGGCATCCAACTCGGCAGGGCGGTTTGAGCAGGAGTGTATTACACTCTCCAAAATATTGCAATTTGCTACATCAAACAGCCTTGTGCTGATAGATGAAGCTTTTACCTCAACTTCGTCCTCTGCCGCGGTGCCGATTGCTGCCAACTTTATTTTTGAACTTTGCAAAATTGGTGCAAAATGTATTTTTGTTACACATTACCACGAGCTCTGTGAAGCAGAGCCCAAAATTGCCGAGTGCGGTGCGTGCGTGGATTATCTGCATGCTACTATCAACGGTGAAAATCGCGTTTATTTTATTCAAAAGGGCAAAGCCGAAGCAAATAGTTATGCGCAAGGGATTGCCAAAAAATACGGATTGCTATAGAAAAGAGCAATAACTACAGGCGGCAGGTAACTGCCGCCTAACTTTTTTGTTGGGAGTTGAAAAAATCTCTTGTAATTTTATTCCTTCTATGTTATAATAATAAAGTTAAAAAGATTTAGGACAAAGAGGTTACACAAAACAATGAGTAAGTTGCAACAAGAAATCAACCGTCGACGCACGTTTGCCATTATTTCGCACCCCGACGCCGGTAAAACAACGCTGACCGAAAAGTTTTTGCTTTACGGCGGTGCTATTCAAACTGCAGGTTCTGTTAA
>JAZRKS010000184.1:0-12211 GCA_045646445.1 Eubacteriales bacterium
CGTCGCATTGCACGCAACACGGGTGTGGGGCTGTATTATAAGGACGCCACCTCTGTTGCCGACCTCATCACCCTGATGGGCTCGCACAGCATCATTTTTGAGGTTTATAACGCACGTATCGCAAGCGATATTCGCAACAACGAAAACCGCGCCACCAACTGCGTGGCAAGAAATATTCAAAAATCGGTTGCCGCCGCGGCAAGACAAATCGATGCCATCGGGCGACTGATGGAGAGCGGAAAGCTCGATTCGCTCCCCGAGCCGCTCCGCGTCACCGCGCTTTTGCGCTACCGCAATCCCGATGCCACCCTGGACGAGCTGAAGGATCTTCACCACCCACCCATATCCAAATCAGGGCTCTCGCACAGACTGCAAAAGCTGCTTGACGAGGCCGAAGAATAAGAGAGAAAGGAGACACCATGAAGGATTTTGTTCATCTGCATTTGCACACCGAATACAGCTTGCTTGACGGCGCGTGCCGCATTGCCGACCTGCCCGAACGGATCAAAGAATGCGGACAGAGCGCGGTTGCTATCACCGACCACGGCGTGATGTACGGCGTGATCGATTTTTACCGCGCATGTAAAAAAGCAGGCATCAAGCCCATCATTGGCTGTGAGGTCTACGTGGCTCCCGACTCTCGCTTTACCAAGCTTAACGCAGGGGAGGGGTATGCCGAGCATTTGGTGCTCCTTTGCGAAAACATGCAAGGATATCGCAACCTCGTCGAGCTCGTTTCGCGCTCCTTTACCGAGGGGTTTTACAACCGCCCGCGCGTTGACGATGAATTGTTGCGCCAATATTCGGGCGGACTGATCGCGCTTTCCGCCTGCCTTGGCGGCCGCATTCCCAAGCTTCTCTCCAAGGGCGATTTTGCCGCCGCACGCGAGAATGCCTTAAAGTATGCCAACATTTTTGGCAAGGACCGCTACTATATATCGAAATTCAGGATCACGGTCTTGCCGAGGAGCGTGCGGTTCTCCCTCGCCTTGTAAAGCTTGCAAACGAGTGCAATTTGCCGCTCGTTGCTACAAACGACTGTCACTATTTGCGCCGTCAAGATGCCGACACCCAAGCGGTGCTGATGTGCGTGCAAACCAATACCACCGTTGATGCAGGTCGCCCTGCGGCATTTGCAACCAACGATTTTTATGTGAAGGATAGCACCGAAATGTCACTCCTTTTCCGTGCCTATCCCGAAGCCATCGAAAACACCGTCAAAATTGCAGATATGTGTTCTGTTGATTTTGATTTTGATACACAGTACCTGCCCAAATTCCCGTGCCCCAATGCACTTACGGCAGAGGAATATCTGCGCCAGCTGACCGAAAAGGGATTTCAAAGCCGCATCGCACGCGGACACATCACGTTCTCAGAGCACACCGAAGAGGAGTACCGCGCACGCTTGGAATACGAGCTTGGCGTTATCTCTCAAATGGGCTTTGCCGATTACTTTTTGATCGTTCAAGATTACGTCAACTATGCAAAAAGCAAGGATATTCCCGTAGGCCCCGGACGTGGTTCGGGAGCAGGTAGCCTTGTCGCTTACGCGCTTGGCATTACCGACGTGGATTCCATTCGCTTTGATTTGCTCTTTGAGCGTTTTCTCAACCCCGAGCGTGTCACCATGCCCGATATCGATGTTGACTTTTGCTACAATCGCCGCGACGAGGTCATCGAATACGTCACCCGTAAATACGGTGCCGATCACGTTTCGCAAATCATTACCTTTGGTACGATGGCGGCAAGAGCATCGATTCGTGACGTTGGACGAGCCCTTGGAATGTCCTATGCCGACGTTGACGTAGTAGCGCGTGCCATTCCGCAAGAGCTCAACATGACCATCGACCACGCGCTCTCCTTGCCCGAACTCAAAAAGCTTTACGAGGGCTCGGAGCAGGTGCGCCGTCTTGTAGATACCGCGCGCTCGCTTGAGGGCATGCCGCGCAACGTGTCGGTTCACGCCGCAGGTGTTGTTATTACCGACCAGCCCATCAGCCACTACCTGCCCGTTGCTCTGAGCAACGGCACCGTTGTCACGCAGTTCGATATGGACACCGTGGCTTCCTTGGGACTTCTCAAATTCGACTTTCTCGCCCTGCGCTATCTCACCATTTTGCACGATGCAGAGGGCATGATCCGCGAGAGCGAACCCAACTTTGATATTGAAAAATTGCCGCTTGGCGATGCCGCAACCTATGCACTCATTTCGTCGGGCAAAACGAGCGGTATCTTCCAACTCGAGTCGGGCGGTATGCGACAAATGCTTAGCAATTTGCGCCCCGAATCACTCGATGATATCATTGCCGCAATCGCGCTCTACCGTCCCGGACCGATGGATTCCATCCCCACCTTTATCGAGTGCCGACACAACCCCGATAAGGTGACCTACGTCACCCCCGCGCTCGAACCTATCCTGCGTTCTACCTACGGTTGCGTGGTTTATCAAGAACAGGTTATGAGCATCTTCCGCGAGATTGGCGGCTACACCTTTGGCCATGCAGATATCGTGCGCCGCGCCATGTCCAAAAAGAAAGCAGACGTGCTGCTTTCCGAGCGCGAATGCTTTGTGGCAGGTGCCAAGGAGAGGGGAGTGGATGCCGCAGTTGCAGAGCAGCTCTTTTCGGATATGGAAAGCTTTGCAAACTACGCATTCAATAAGTCGCACGCCGCGGCTTATGCCATCATTTCCTACCGCACGGCATACCTCAAATGTCACTATCCGCAGCAGTATATGGCGGCGCTCCTCACAAGCGTGCTCGGCAGCCAAACCAAGGTTGCCGAATATATCAGTGAGTGCAACTCGCGCGGTATTCGCGTGCTGCCGCCCGACATCAACGAGAGCCGTATGACCTTCTCGACATCGGGTAAGGATATTCGCTTCGGTCTTCTCGCACTCAAAAACGTGGGCGTGCATTTCCTTGAGCACATCCTTGCGGAGCGCCGCCACGGAAAATTCACTTCTTTTGATGACTTTATCAACCGCTTACCCTCAGGGGAACTTAACCGCCGCATGGTCGAGGCACTCATCAAGGGCGGAGCGTTCGATTGCCTTGGCAAATATCGCAGTCAGCTTTTGGCGGTGCACGATGCTATGATCGAGCGCGCTTTGCAAAAGGGCAAGGATAACCTTGAAGGGCAGCTTGATATGTTCTCTATGCCGGGGCAGATCAGCAACGAGGCACCCGCCGTTAAATATCCCGATATTCCCGAGCTGAGCGTGCGCGAAAAGCTGATGCTTGAAAAGGAAGCCGCAGGAATGTATTTTTCGGGCAGTCTCCTTGACGAATACAGCCGCCACGTAGAGACTCTGCAATTCGATCCCATTTCCATGGCAGTCGGTGAGGATGCCGACCCCGTTGACCGCGCCGCTATGAAGACCGTAGGCATCATTACCTCGGTTACCGTCAAGGGCACCAAAAACGGCAAGCGTATGGCGTTCTTCACGTTGGAAGACCGCACCGCCGAGATGGAATGCATCGTCTTCCCAAACATTTTTGAAGAGCTTTCACCGCTCCTCGTGCGCGACAATGCCGTGCTTGTGCGTGGAACCGTTTCCTTGCGCGAGGAAGAGGACGCCAAGCTTTTGGTGCAAACGGTGGACGAACTTGTGGAGAACAATAAGTTCGATCCCGCAACCGTAAAGCCCATTGCACCCTTGCAAAAAAGCAACACGTATGCGCAAAAAGCCCCCGAAAAGCCGCAAAAAACAACTACCGCAGCGCCTAATATAAAGGATGCAAAGCGACTGTTTTTGCGGGTACCGAGCGAGCAGTGCGAAGAATTCTATAAGGTGCGCAACCTGCTCGAAATTCTTGAGGGCGATTTCCCTGCGTTCTTCTATTACGCCGATGATAAGCGCTACGAAACCACGCCGCTCGGCGTCTCTCTCACCCCTTATCTTTTGGAGCAGCTTTACACGCTCCTCGGGCGCGAGAACGTCATACTCAAATAAGGAGACCTATGATCAAATTTATTTTTTTAGATCTTGACGATACCATTCTCGATTTTCACCGCTCCGAGGCGGTGGCACTCTCAAAAACCTTGCGCTCCCTCAACGTGGACCCTACCGACGAGGTTGTGGCACGTTACAGTGAAATCAACCGCGCGCATTGGAAAGCACTTGAACGCCGCGAGCTGACGCGCCAGCAGGTGCTCACGGGCAGATTCCGCCAACTATTCGAGGAGCTTGGAATGAACGTTTCTCCGAGCGTGGCGCAAACGCTTTATGAAAAGAATTTAAGCGAGAGCCACTTTTTTATCGATGGAGCACCGCGACTTTTAATGACACTTTCCAAAAAGTACCGCCTTTATATCGCATCCAACGGCACCACTGTGGTGCAAACCAGCCGCATTGCAAGTGCAGGCATCGCACGCTATTTCGAGGGCATTTTCCTCTCGCAAGAGCTCGGTGCCGATAAGCCGCAAATCGAGTTTTTTGAGCGTGCCACAAATGGGATTTTGGGATACACGCCCGAGGAATCCATCATTCTCGGGGATAGCTTGACCTCCGATATTCAAGGCGGCATCAACGCGGGAATGCACACCTGTTGGTTCAATCCGCACCACCGTGAAAGAGGGGATATTACCCCCGAATTTGAAATCGCCGACCTTGCTGAATTTGATAACGTTTTGCAAAAATTGAACGAAAACTAAAAATCGGGACAACCGATACAAAGGAGCATCGCAATGAGACAAACACGATCTTGGTTTATACGACTGCTTTGCGCGATGCTTTGCTTTCTTGTGACCGCAATGCTTTGCGCGTGCATATTGCAGGATGAGGATTCGAACACTGAACCGAACACCACCCATACAAGTATTGAGAAAACCACATCCTTGCCGCTCCCACCGCAAGTGCCAAGTGGAGGTGCAACGCTCCAACGCGTGGCGTACATTCCCATTGACAATCGCCCCGTCAATCAGGAGCGTGTGCAGTATCTGGCAGAGTCTGTGGGCATTGAATTGCTGATGCCGCAGGAAGAGCTTTATCGCACGGCGCTTGACAATATGGAGACCAATACCGACGGCTCTACTATGGGCAACCGAGAGGCGCTTTGCGAATGGCTTTTGGAAACAGACAAGGTGTGCGACCACTTTATCATTTCTCTTGATCAAATGACGTCGGGCGGCTTGGTTTCATCCCGTTGGCTTTTCAATACCGATCTCAGCTTTGAATACGAAATCGTGGATACGATCCTATCGCTTTGCCAAACCAACACCGTCTATGTGTTTGATACGGTTATGCGTCTTGCATCCACAGTCGGTTATCAAAATTATCATTCGGAAGAATACAACGCCTTTCGCACCTACGGCAGGGTGGAGCGCAAGCTCCTTGAGGGGGAAGCCCTCACCCTTGAAAATATCGTCGCGGGCTATTCCTACGATCAAAATGACGAGCTTGTCTCCATTGACGTTGCCGAAGAAGCGCGCGCATCTTATCACGCATCCCGCGAACGCAAGCTCAAAATAGCAGATTACTTTTTACGCTCCGCGGGGGATGCGGTTGATTTTATTTACATCGGAGTTGATGACTCCAGTCCGCAAAACACCATTCAAACAAACGAAATTCGTTACATCGAAGCCCTTATGGGGGAGCGCGGCGTTCTGAGTGCCGCCACCGATGAGCTTGGGCTTTGCTGTCTTTCGCGTATGGCGGCTCACTTTTATGGCAGGGCTGACGTCAACCTCTCCTACTTTGGACCTGGGAAGGATCAACCCGCCGACGGGTATGACATTGGGACCTTGAATGAGAGCGTGCAGTCGCATCTGAGAGCGCTCTCGGCAACGCAAAAAGAGCAGAGCAATGACGTCCTGCAGGTGCTTTTTCTCACTTACGGCAGCACAAATGCTCACAGGGAGGACTTACTGCAGCAGCTCAAAAAGAATCAGCAGGAGCGTATTCCCACCGTGCTTGTCGATGTTTCCGACCAGCCAAAAATCCTTGCCGAAATGCTGTTGGATGACAATGAAATTGATCTTTGCCAACTGCTTGGCTATTCCAGCTGGAATACCGCCGCAAACGCTATAGGCATTGCCCTCTCGCAAAGCACGGCACGGTATGCCTATTTGCACTTTGTAGAGCGTTCTACCGAGCAGGCAAATATCGGCTTTTTAAAAGCGATGACCTTTGCTTACGTCAAGGATATCAGCTACAAATGCTTTGATAATACCATTGAGGGATTGATGGAAAATCTCTCTGCCTGCTCTCTTGAAAGGGTGATCGAGCGCATGAACAACGGTGTGCTGATTGCCTCACTAAAGGAGTATGCGGCATCCCCTCACGGTAAGGTTTCGGTGTCAAATTTCTGCTATCCGTGGAACCGCACGTTTGAAATGACCTTTTCTATCGAAGTTAGCGACGAAAGCGGAAAATAACACTACGTTTTGCAAAAATTGAACAAAAAATAAGCCCAAAATGCAAAATGCAACCGTTGGTTGACAAAATTCCAAGCCGAATTGCTTGCGCAACCAACGAAAATTTGCTATACTGACAGCACAGAACACGAAAGGAGTGTTGACAATGTTATCAGAAAAAATCATCAATCTACGTAAAAGCCGCGGCTGGTCCCAAGAGGAGCTTTCCGAGCGACTGAACGTTTCCCGTCAATCTGTTTCCAAATGGGAGTCGGGCATCTCCAACCCCGACCTCGATAAGATCGTGGCAATGAGCACGCTCTTCGGTGTCTCCACCGACTATTTATTAAAGGATGCAACCGCCGAGGAAAGCGAGCCCATTCGCGACTTTGTTTCCAGTGACGAAGAAGAGATTGAAGAAATCATCGAAGAAGAATCTCTTCCCACGCGTGAGGTAACCGCCGCCGAGGCAGAGGAGTATCTCACTGCCGTCAAAAAGGCAGGACCGCGCATCGCCTTTGGCGTGCTTTTGTGCATTCTTTCTCCCGTAGCGCTGATTCTGCTCTGCGGTCTTGCCGACTTTAGACTTTTGATGAGCGAGGGCGTTGCCGCCGCGTGCGGACTTTTGATGCTGTTTGTGTTTGTTGGTGCGGCTATCGCCATGTTTATTCCCACGGGAATGTCGCTCTCCAAATACGAATATTTGGAAAAGAATATTCTCATCCTCCCCGAATTGCTTGAAAAAACACTGCGCGAGGAGTACGAAGCAAATAACAAAAAAGAGCTTTTACGCATCACAATGGGCATTTGGCTCTGCATTTTCGGTGCATTGTTGCTTGTTGTTGTATCCTGCCTGTTCCCGATTTTTGATGAACTCATACTCGCTTGCACTGCGGCACTGTTTGTGTTTGCTGCCATCGGTGTTTACATCATCGTGCGTACCTGCTATCTGCGCGGTGCATATCAAAAGCTGTTGCAGCTGGAAGAGTACACCGAAAGACATAAAGAAAACGCCGCACGCTTTGAACTGATCGGCGACGTTTATTGGCTCATCGTTTTGGCAATTTACCTCGGCATCAGCTTCCTCTCCCATCGCTGGGATATTACTTGGATTATCTGGATCATCGGCGGTATTCTTTCCACCCCCGTGAACATGCTGTTCGGTAAAAAAAGAAAAATCAAAATCATAAAAGTTTCTGCCAAGAAAAATCAAAAGTAAAAAAAGAAAAAGACGCTCACCGCGGTGACAATGTCATTTAGTTAAGCAAAAATTGTTAAAAAACAAAAAAAATCCTCGCAACAGCGAGGATGGTTAAAACAAGTTTTGTAAAGCCGTTATATTTGAACGCTTTCTCTCATATCATAATAATGACCATAACTTATTGAAAGGAATCAAATAAAGTAAGGTCAAAGAAACAATATTCCAGGTTTTGTTGTAAAAGTAATTTATTTTTCTAAAATTGTTTTTCAAAAACTATTGACAAAACAAGTAGAATATTGTATAATAAGAATGTGGAAACCCAAGACGGTTGCCACATCATCAAACTCTTATAGTGAAGTTAAACTTCACAAAAATAGTGAGCTATCTGTTGCAGCAGACGGCTCACTTTTTCTTTTTACTCTTAACGCCGATGATCAGCGATAAAACAGTGGCAATAGCACCAATAATGGTTGCAACACCAACAACAATCGAAAAAATGATCATTGCATCCCTCCTTAGAAATTAAACGAAAATTCCCACAAGAGCAATGCATTCACCTCCATTCCGCTCTCGCGGGATACATAGAGGCAACCGTCTCTTTTAACCATCAACCGTCTACGAAAGGAAAAAAGATCAACGAAAGACGGTAGGTTTCCACGATCGTATTATACCACTTTTGTCGATAATTGTCAAGCGATAATCGCAAGATATTGGGATTATTTCTTGTAAATTTGAAATTGTTGTATGTGTTTTGGTTTATACCCGGCTTTTTAATCCACAATACAATAACCAAAACTCATTACGTTGTTGATATACAACATTCAAAAAACGCAAAAACACAATATCTCGATCGTTTTTTGTCGAAAAAAGGATTTTTTCTAACTATAATAGCCTTATGAGGAATATTATAGAAGGAGTCAATAAAATGCCTAAGACAAGAAAACAGCAACCTAAGAAATCTCGAAAAATACTATGCAAGAAGCAGATCAATGCCCATATTGCTATAACCAAAACGTTGAATAGTATTATAGATGAGATGTCTCAAGAAAAAGAAAAGTACGTAAAAGATCCTCAAAGAGATTTTGTACGTAACAGAAAATGTACTTTTTCGGATGTTATTAAACTTACCCTTTCTATGGGTGGCGCGACGCTTCACAAAGAGATATATGATTACTTTAAGCATGATCCGGAAAAGATACCGTCTCCCTCAGCGCTCGTTCAACAAAAGTTAAAATTGAACGAAGATGTCTTTGAGCAGCTATTTTTTCGCTTCAATGAAGCGTGCACAGACACATCTCTTTATAAAGGGTATAGAATATATGCTGTAGATGGAACCGATCTGAACGTTGCCTACAATGAAGATGCTCCAACATATGTTAAGTATCGAGGAATCTCAAGCAGCGAGAACAGAGGTTATAATCAGATGCACTGTAATTTGCTTTATAACCCACTTGATAAAGTCTTTGTAGATCTCATAATTCAGCCAAAACAAGAAAACAATGAACGCAGAGCATTGATTGATATGCTCAAAAGAAACGCATTGGATCAGAAAACGATTTTCATTGCCGATCGAGGATATCCCTCTTGGAATGTTTTTGCTCATTTTAAGTATACCGACAATGCAGAATTTTTGATAAGATATCCAAACGATCAATCTTTGTTGGTTAGAGAACTGCCTCTTACAACCTTGGATCAAGAGGAAGATGTTACAATTACCACAAACCCTCAGTATAGGGCAAAGCCGGGATACTATTTAATGAACGTTAAAAAGAATATGATGAAGAATCGGGAATATAGTACCAAAAAGCACTTTCAAGATTGGGATTTTAAGATGTTCGAATCCCTACACCTTCGCATTGTACGATTCAAAATTAACGAAAGCACATACGAAACGATCATTACATCTCTCCCAAGAGAAACATTCTCAATAGATGAGATAAAAAATCTTTATGCCCTGCGTTGGAAAATTGAAACATCCTTTCGAGAATTGAAGTACAGTATGGGGCTTACGCATTTACATGCAAGACGTGAAGATTTTGTAAGGCAAGAGATCTTTGCTCGCATTATTATGTATAACTTCTGCAGCAGGATTCATTCTGCATTAAAGGTTCGGCAAAACAAAAATACGAAATACGAATATCAGATCAGCTTCAAAATGGGTATGAGGATCTGTATCGATTATTATAGATGTATTATCAAAACGGTGGATTTCTATAATCTGATCGAAAAGCATCTTGTCCCGATAAGACCGGGGCGAGTTGACAAACGAAAGATACGGCCCAAATCGTTTGTCTCCTTTACATATCGAGTAGCATAATATAACCCCAATATTTTTTGACAAGGGACCGCTCTTGTCTTTTTGGCGTTCCATTTTGTAAATAAAAAAGAGCTGCACACAGCAGCTCTAAAAATGCTTCACTCTTCTGATGAATTCGCTTCACAGATTTAAGGGTGATTTTTTAATTTTGGGACTTAACTAAATGACATTGACCGCGGTGAGCGTCTTTTTTTATTTCTATTTGTGCGAAAGTTTTTGGGAAGGGGTGTGGGGGAACCCTTTTCTCAAAAAGGGTTCCCCCACAAACTCATCCCTCAATTATCCCACCGCCAATAACGGTGTTGCCGTCGTAGAGGACGAGCGACTGTCCCCCCGTGATGGCGCGTTGGGGAGTATCGAAACGAACGGTAAGAGTGTCGGTGTCGGTTTGCTCCACGGTGCAGGGAGCGGGTTGTGCGGAGTAGCGGATCTTTGCCTCGGCATGAATGGGCGCTGATAAGCGGTCGGTAGCAATCAGATTGATTTCGTGAGCCACGAGTGTAGTGTTGAAAAGATCCTCATTTTTGCCAAGCGTTACGGTGTTTTTTTGCATATCCTTGGCGCAAACATAGGCGGGAGCACCAAGGGCAATGCCAAGCCCCTTGCGCTGTCCAACCGTGTAGCGAATAGCACCTTGATGCTTGCCGAGAATGCGACCTTCAAGGTCAATAAAGTTGCCCACTTTCGGCGTTTTTTTGGTTACGTGCTCAATAAAAGCGGCATAATCGCCGTCGGGAATAAAGCAAATGTCCTGACTGTCCTTGCGCTGTGCATTGCAAAGACCGTGGGATTCGGCAATCTCTCGTACCTCTGCCTTGGTCAACTCGCCAAGGGGAAGGAGCGTGCGAGAAAGCTGTTCTTGCGAAAGCTGCCAGAGCACGTAGGTTTGGTCTTTGGATTTGTCGGTTGCGCAGGTCAACAGACTTCTGCCGTTCGCATCTTTTACAATGCGCGCATAGTGTCCTGTGGCAATTTTGTCACAGTTTTTAGCTATGGCAAGGTCGGCAAGCTTGCCAAACTTCATGGTTTTGTTGCACTGCACACAAGGGTTTGGCGTGCCGCCATTCTCATAGGTGCGAATGAAATAATCAATGACCTCCTTGCGAAATTCTCCCGAAAAATCGTGAACCGAAAAGGGAAAACCAAGCGCCTCTGCCACGCGTGCGGCATCTGCCTCGGCATTCTTGTCGGCACAGGGAGCATTTGAAAGAATATCAGTGGGGGAGAACAGTCGCATCATTACACCGCGGCAATCGTAGCCGGCATCGCGCAACAAAAGTCCGCAAACGCTGCTATCCACGCCGCCGCTCATAGCGACAAGTACGGTTTTGTTATTCATATCATTCCTCCCAGCTAAACTGTGTCAACTCACCCGCAGTTTTCAAGTCGGCAAAGTTTCCTTGACGTAAAATCTCGTAAACGGCAATGGCTACCGAGTTGGAAAGATTGAGCGAGCGCAGTCCCTCACGCATCGGCAGTCGCACACAACGGTCGGGATTGTTGTGGAGCAAATCTTCGGGCAGTCCCTTTGTCTCCTTGCCAAACATAATATAAACGGGGTTAGGGTATTCAATTTCGGTATAGAGGTGGGGCGCTTTGGTGCTGAAATAATAAACCTCTGCCGCAGGATTTTTAGCATAAAAATCGTCAAGACCGTCGTAGTAGGTGATGTCGAGCTGATGCCAATAGTCCAGCCCCGCGCGCTTGAGCTTGCGGTCGTCAATGGCAAAGCCCAAGGGGCGAATGAGGTGCAATGCCGCACCTGTAGCCGCGCAGGTGCGCGCAATATTGCCCGTGTTTTGCGGGATTTCGGGCTCGTGGAGTACAATGTTGATTTTTGCCATAGTGGAACCTTTCGCGTGTTTCTTTTTTTACATCATAGCATATTTTTTTGCAATGTGCAAGCGATTTCCTCAAAATTTACAATATCATAATATATTTCTGCGCAAAAATGTAGTATAATTATTTTAACTGTATTTTATACCCGCGTGTCGCGCGCGTAAGGCGCGGCAGGAAAGGACACACAACTATGTCACTTGTAACCAAACTGTTTGGCACTTACAGCCAACGTCAACTCAAAAAACTGAAGGTCATTGCCGACCAAGTAGATGCTCTTGCCGACAAGTACCGCGCAATGAGCAATGCCGAATTGCAGGCAATGACACCCAAATTCAAGGCACGCCTTGCCGCAGGCGAAACGCTTGACGATATTTTGCCCGAGGCATTTGCCGCCATTAGAGAGGCAGATGACCGCGTGCTTGGCAAACGCCCCTTCCGTGTGCAGGTGCCCGGCGGCATCGTGCTACATCAGGGACGTATTGCCGAAATGAAGACCG
>JAZRKS010000185.1:0-2532 GCA_045646445.1 Eubacteriales bacterium
CCCGAGAAGAGACCGTTGATTTTTGAGACAATCTAAAAATAACCGGCCACCGCCTTGCGCGGTGGGCGGGGTTTTATATTTATTCTTCGGCTTAAAATACTGATACAAATTGCAAGGGATCATACCGTTGTAAAGCTTGCGGATTTTGTCAGCGCGCATGCCGTAAAAGCGCTCGAATTGCGGGTGCGAGGTGATGATATAGATCTGCCACGGCGAAAGATTGGCAAATGCATGTCCCATGTCACGGTAGAGCTGTTCCGCCTCGGCAGGTGTCATCAAACGCTCGCCGTAAGGGGGATTGCATACCACTGTGCCGCGTCTGCCATCAATTTTTTGCATCTTTCGCACGTCCGCGCAAAAGATGTTCATATGCTCCTCAACGCCCGCGCGCAGAGCGTTTTCATAAACGGTGTCGAGGATATCTTCGTCAATATCCGAGGCATAGACTTCAAATTCGCTGTCACGCTTGATAGCCGCCTCTGCCGCATCGCGTGCATCCTTCCAAAGGGTGGGGGAGAGCTGTGCAAAGCTTTCTGCCGCAAAGCTGCGGCCAAGTCCGGGCGCGCGGTTTGCGAGAATGAGCGCCGCCTCAATGGCAATGGTGCCCGAGCCGCACATGGGGTCCCAAAACAGAACGTCCTCGCGGGGGCGAGATGTCAAGGCGAGAGCCGCCGCCAAGGTCTCGCGCAAGGGCGCAGGGCCAGCCGCGGGGCGGTATCCGCGCTTGTGGAGCGGTACACCCGAGGTATCAATCATTAGCGTTGCAACGTCCTTAAAGATGAAAAACTCAATTTGATATTTCGTCTCGGTCTCTGCAAACCATTTCACACCGTAGCAAGCAGAAAGACGGTCAACCACCGCTTTTTTAACGATGCTTTGGCAGTCGGGAACAGAGAAGAGTTTACTCTTGATAGCGTGTCCCTTAACGGGGAAGGCATCGAGCTTGCCGATCCAATCCTCCCACGCAATTTGTCTTGTTCCTTCAAACAATTCGTCAAACGTGGTGGCAGGGAAGGATGCGAGCTTGATAAACACGTGCTCGGCACAACGCAAGCCGATGTTGGCGCGCGCAATGTCCGAGAGGTCGCCTTCAAAAGTCACGCGGCCGTCCATCGTGTCAATGCGACGGAGCCCAAGCGCGTCAATTTCTTCGCCGAGTAATTTTTCCAAGCCGAACAGGCAGGTTGCAACCAATTGCAGTTTCATAGGTACTCCTTTTGGGTGGGCGCAAATGTGTCAGCGCCCTGTTTTTTATCTATTATAACACAATTCGCGCCTTTTTGCAATCGATTTTTCTATATTTCTATAAAGATAAAAATACGCAACTCTCTTGCAATCTTCTGCCAAATCGTGTATAATATAGATAATATAAAACATCCTCGGGCATTGCTCGAAAGAAAGGATTTTTGCTATGAATAAAATGAAAGTTGGCGTTATTGGTGCTACGGGTATGGTTGGACAGCGTTTTTTAACGCTCCTTGCCTCTCACCCCTATTTTGAAGTTTCGGTTCTTGCGGCATCTGCGCGCTCCGCAGGCAAGACCTATGAGGAAGCCGTTGGCGAGCGTTGGAAGATGTCCACGCCCATGCCCGAGCAATACAAAAAGATGGTGGTACTGGATGCCGCCGAGATTGCCGCAGTGGGAGAGAAGTGCTCCTTTGTTTTCTGCGCGGTCGATATGAAAAAAGAGGACATCCGCGCGCTTGAAGAAGCATACGCCAAGGCAGAGATCCCCGTTGTTTCCAACAACTCCGCACACCGCTGGACGCCCGACGTGCCGATGGTCATTCCCGAGATCAACGATGAGCACCTTGCAGTCATTGCCGCGCAAAGAGCGCGCCTTGGCACCAAGCGCGGCTTTATTGCCGTTAAGCCCAACTGCTCCATCCAGTCCTACGTTCCCGCCCTCACGCCCCTGCGCAAGTATGGCATTAAGGAGGTCGTTGCCACCACCTACCAGGCAATTTCGGGTGCAGGCAAAACCTTCCGCGAGTGGCCCGAGATGATCGACAACGTCATTCCTTACATCGGCGGCGAGGAAGAGAAGAGCGAGCAAGAGCCCCTGCGCGTTTGGGGCAAGGTTGAAAATGGCGAAATCGTTAAAGCCGATGCTCCCCTTATCACCACGCAATGCATTCGCGTACCCGTAACCGACGGTCACACAGCCGCCGTGTTCGTACGTTTTGAAAACAAGCCGAGCAAGGAAGAAATCCTTGAGGCATGGAAGAATTTCTCCGGCAAGCCGCAAGAGCTGAAGCTCCCGCACGCGCCCGAGCAGTTCATCACTTATTTTGAAGAGGATAACCGTCCCCAAGCCAAGCTTGACCGCGATATCTACGACGGTATGGGCGTGACCGTTGGTCGCTTGCGCGAGGATACTCTCTTTGATTACAAGTTTGTGGGCCTCTCCCACAACACCCTGCGCGGCGCCGCAGGCGGTGCAGTCCTCATTGCAGAGCTGCTTTACAGAGAGGGATATTTTGATTGAATTTTATGAAAGAATGCGGGGGAACCTTTTTTGCAAAAAGAGGT
>JAZRKS010000186.1:0-2749 GCA_045646445.1 Eubacteriales bacterium
TTTGGCCTCCGACTTGTTTTCAAGGAAGGCGGCAGGATCCCCAACGGGCATCAGGTGCATGCGGTTGAGGGTGTCACGAGTGAGATAATTTTTTCTCTCTGCATCTGCCACAGAGAGGTGTGGAATGGTTGCGCCGGAGCGCAATTTCATGTCGGTTTTCAAAAAAATCCTCCTTACCGTTCTGTACCCGTCGCATACACGCCTGCGCGATGGGCAGCGGATGCCGGTTTCAGTAACGGTTTTGCTCATTTTGGCTGTGAGCTCTTCGGTGTCGGTAGCACACCGCTTGGTGTGCGGCAATGGTTTTGCTTACAATCGGCCTGAATAAAACACAGATATAGTTATTATATCATAATAAAGAAGAACTTTCAATACCTTTGCGAAATTTCTATCGGCTTTTTTGCGATTTTATTACCTTTTCCCTGCTATATTTAATAATGAGAATAATTCTTATTCTTTATTATTCTTGTTTTTTGAGTGTTTTTGGCAAAGAGACCGCAAACAGGAAAGTGCCGCGTCGAGTCCGCCAATTTCGTCAATGATGCCGTATTCTACTGCCTCTTGCCCCTCGATAATAGAACCGCAATCGGTGGCGATCTGATCGGGACGCATCATCAGCTCTTGCACCACGTTGGCATCTGCCTTGGAGTGTGCACAAATAAAATTGACAATGCGTTTTTGCATCTCTTGCATATAGCGGAAGGATTGCGGAACCCCCACCACCATACCGCTGATGCGAACAGGATGAATGGTCATTGTGGCACTGGGCACAATGAAGCTTCGTTTTGCCGCTGTGGCAAGCGGAACACCAATGGAGTGTCCGCCACCGAGCACAAGCGAGACGGTTGGCTTTGTCATAGAGGCAATCATCTCGGCAAGGGCGAGGCCTGCCTCAACGTCTCCGCCCATGGTGTTGAGAATGACGAGCAACCCATCCACATCGTCGCCTTCTTCAATGGAAACAAGGAGAGGAATGATCTGCTCGTATTTGGTGGCTTTTTGTCCCTCGGGCAAAAAATAATGTCCTTCGATCTGCCCAATGATAGAGATGCACTGAAAGCGTTCGCGGTTGTTCTCGGCAATGCTGCCTTGACTCTTTTCAATGTTTTCAAGCTGTATTTGGCGCGCTTCTTCGCGGTCTTTTTCAAAATTTTTATTTTTTTCTTTTTCTTGCATTTTTAACCCCCGTGTATGCGTTTTTGCACATTTTTGATTATCATATCCAATATTTTTTGATTTATAACGAAAGAATTGTTAAAAAATTATCTTTACAAGTGCGTTTTTTTATGTTATAATGATGTAGTATGGAATACTGTGGGCTGTTGTGCGGCTCACACAGAATAAAAATAGTGAAAAAAAGAAAGGGTTTCGAAATTATGGGAAACAAGATCCTGATTGAAACATCTGCGCGCCACATTCACCTGACTGCAGAGGCAGTTGAAATTCTTTACGGCAAGGGCGCTGAGCTCACAGTTAAAAAAGAGCTGAGCCAACCCGGTCAATATGCTGCAGGCAATGAGAAGATTACTCTCGTTGGCCCCAACGGCAAAACCCTCGCTGTTAGCGTTCTCGGTCCCACAAGACCCGCTAACCAAGTTGAGCTTTCCTTCTCCGATGCTCGTGCACTCGGTCTGAAGGACGTTCCCGTTCGTGAGAGCGGCGACGTTGCAAACACCCCCGGCCTGAAGATGGTTGGCCCTGCAGGTGAGGTTGAAATCACCGAAGGCGTTATCATCGCAAAGAGACACATTCACATGACTCCCGAAGATGCAGAGAAGATCGGTGTTACCGATAAGCAGATTGTTAAGGTTCGCCTTGACACCGCTCGCCCCCTCATCTTTGACGACGTTGTTTGCCGTGTAAGCCCCAAGTTTGCACTTGCAATGCACATCGACACCGATGAGTGCAACGCAGCTTGTGCATTTGGCACCGTTTACGGCGAAGTAATCGCTTAATTTTAACAACCGTCTATGAAAATTCTTTTTCAAGGTGATAGCATCACCGATGCAAACCGCAACCGCGCAAACATCCACGATCTCGGCCAGGGGTATGCAAAATACGCCGCTCCGCTCATCAAGGAAGCTATGCCCGAGTGCGAGTTTGAATTCATCGACCTCGGCATCAGCGGTAACCGCTCCGATGACATTTTGGCACGTACCCAGACCGATATCATCGATATCAATCCCGATGTGGTTTCTATGCTGATTGGCATCAACGACGTTTGGCACCGTCATTCGCACGGCCGTGAGATGACCGACGAGCAATTTGAGGCAAACTACCGTGCAGTTCTCGAGCGCATTCGCCGTGAGACACACGCAAAAATCCTCATCCTCTGCCCTTTTTTGCTCCCCTCTTCGGATAAGGAAAGCTGGAGAGACGAGGTTGAACGCATTGGAGCCATCGTGCACCGTCTTGCCGACGAGTATGCTGATGCTTACCTTCCCTTGGACGAAAAATTTGCCGCGGCTCTGCCCACGGCTCCCAACCCCATGCACTTCTCCGACGACGGGGTTCACCCCAATGCGGCGGGTGCCGAATTCATCGGCGGTCTGTATTGCGAGGCAATCTTGCCTCTGCTTGCTTAACCGCACCAAACAGTCTATCATTTAAAAAGGAGATACATCAAATGAGCAACGTAAGTAATTATCCTTACGCACAGAGCCTTGAGGTTCAACACATGTGCGTAGTAAACAAGGGTTGTGATCACGGTCCTGCTCCCATTCCCGAAGAAGGCAAATGGATTCAGGCA
>JAZRKS010000187.1:0-1740 GCA_045646445.1 Eubacteriales bacterium
CGTTTATTAGCGTCATTTAAAAGTTCGGTCAGAAGCATTTTTGAAAGACCTTTTCTGCGGTGTTGTGGCGCGGTATATACGTTAGTAACATATCCGCGAACACCGATTTTATTCGTGTAGGAAGGCGGCAGATCGTAATAAATCACAGCCGCCGTCGAAAGAAGTTTTCCGTCTTCTTCAGCAATTAGCTGGAGAAAATCTTTTGAAACAAGCCATTTTTTAAAGAAAGCATCAAGCTCCGAATCTATGTCACAATCAGGCGCAATGCCTTCGTCAATCAGCTGGAGCTTTCGCGTTTCGGAAAGAAGCGGGGCGTCTTTAAGTTCGGCTTTTCGAATTATCATAAGGAAAACCTCCTTTTGCAAAAAGGCAATTTAAAAAGGGACGGAATTCCGTCCCTTTTTTCAACGCGGGCAGATTACTGCTCGACAGGATATACGCTTACCTTTTTGCGGTCTGCACCGAAGCGTTCGAATCTTACAACGCCGTCAGTGAGAGCGAAGAGGGTATCGTCGGAACCTTTGCCAACGTTGTTACCGGGATGGAAGTGAGTTCCGCGCTGTCTTACAAGGATGTTACCTGCAAGAACAAACTGACCGTCGGCTCTCTTCGGGCCAAGGCGTTTGGATTCGGAATCACGGCCGTTTTTAGTGGAGCCCATACCTTTTTTATGGGCGAAGAACTGCATACTAAGTCTAAGCATGTTATTATACCTCCGTAATTATAAGGTTGATAGTGTTCGGAAAATCCTCGGAAAGAAGTTTTAAGTGGAGTCTTAACGCCGAAACAAAATGCGTTGCCGCGGGTCTCGGGTTAGGGGGAAGAATGCATTCGATGCAATCTTCGTAAACGTTAACTTCGCAGTTAACCTTCACAATTTCTGTAATTCCGTTAATGGCCATTTGAACGGCTGAACTTACCGAAGCACAGACAATGTCTTTTCCGCTTTCGGCAAAACCTGCGTGTCCGCTTATTGCGAAACGCTTGGGTTCGCCTTTCTTATAAAAGAATTCAGCGCGGATCATCGTTAATTAGCCTTCGATTGCTTTAACGAGAAGCTTGGTATAGGGCTGACGATGACCGAGAGCGCGTTTGCTGCCTTTTTTGGTGCGATAGGTGAAAACATTGATTTTCTTGCCTTTGCCGTTTTTAACGACTTCTGCGACAACTTTTGCACCTTCAACATAGGGAGCACCTACTTTGAGGGATTCGCCGCCAAGAACAAGAACCTTATCAAGGGTGATTTCTTCGCCTTCGTTGGCTTCGAGTTTTTCGACATAGAGAGTATCGTTAAGTTCTACACGATACTGTTTACCGCCGGTTTCGATTACTGCGTACATGATATTCCTTCTTTTCAATAGACTCGCTGACTTGAGGCGGCGTTCCTTAAAAAAGGACGCACTTTTAGAGCCTTTGGCATGCGGCAAGAAATATTATATCAGCAGAAATGACAAATGTCAAGTACCAAATATGTAAATTTTGCCTTGTTTATGCGATTTTTTTGCGCTTATGGTCGGAACCGAGGACAACTGCTTTCCCTTGCAGGAAAAATATAAAAAACCGGGCGTTTCCACCCGGTTTTCGTTTTGTTTTTATTCAAAAGTTTCTTTAAAGCCTTCGCCAATAACGTTGCTTGCGGGGGCAACCATGATGAAAGCGGAGTGGTCAACTTCGAGCACAATGCGTTTGAATTTTGCAAACTGTCTGCTCGGCATTGCGCACATGATAACAAGTTTTTTG
>JAZRKS010000188.1:0-5458 GCA_045646445.1 Eubacteriales bacterium
GACCGCTTGGCCTCCGACTTAGGCGCAATACGAATATTGCTGTCATCGGGGTCGAGGCGATACGGATAGGTCGCGCCGACGTTGGTCATGGTAACACCCGCCTCGCGGCAAAGTGCCCAAGTACGCTTTGCCGTTCCCGGAAGAACGAACAAGCTGATAAAGTATCCGCCCAAGGGGCGCGTCCAATGCGCGATGCCTGCGGGGATGAGGTCGCGCGTAAGGATCTCGTGTGTGAGGTCAAACTTGGGGCGCAGCTTCTCGGCGAGCATTTTCATGTGGGCGTGAATGTTCTCGGCATTTTTAAAATAGCGCACGTGGCGGAGCTGATTGAGCTTATCAAAGCCGATGGTCTGCGCGGCAAGAATGGGCAAAATTTGCTTCAGGTTCTCGTCGGATGCTGCCATAACTGCTACACCTGCACCCGGGAAGGTGATCTTTGAGGTGGATGCAAAGAAGAAAGGACGGTTGGGGTTGCCTGCTGCCGTGCAAGCCTCAAAAATATCGGCAAGGGTGTCGCGACGGTCGGGATAAAGATCGTGCACCGCGTATGCATTATCCCAAAAGATGCGGAAGTCGGGTGCGGCAGTCTTCATAGAGGCGAGGCGTGCAACCGTCTCGTCGGAATAGGTAATGCCATCGGGGTTGGAATACTTGGGAATACACCACATACCCTTGATAGACGCATCGGACGCCACGAGCTTTTCCACGGTATCCATATCGGGTCCCGTGGGGGTCATTCTGACCATGATCATTTTGATGCCCATGGATTCGCAAATGCCAAAATGGCGGTCGTAGCCGGGAGAGGGACAAAGGAACTTGATCTCTTCCTCACGGCACCACGGGCGCTCACTGTCGCACACACCGTGCAGCATGGCACGCATCACTTGGTCATACATCAAATTGAGCGAGGAGTTGCCCGCTACAATGAGGTTCTTTTCGGGAATGTTCAAAAGATCGGAGAACAGGCGCTTTGCCTCGGGAATGCCCGTAAGCAAGCCGTAGTTACGGCAGTCGACGCCATCCTCGGTGTAGCAATCCACGCTTGAATCCATACTGTCGAACAGATCGTTCATCAGGTCGAGCTGATCGGGGCTGGGCTTGCCGCGCGAGAGGTCGAGGGAGAGCCCCATCGCCTTTGCTTTTTCGTATTCGGTTCGAAGTTCTTGCAGTTGCGCCAGCTGTTCGGCGCGACTCATTTGTGAGAATTCCATATCAATCTCCTGCATTCTTTTAGTCATCTGCTACAGTATATCACAATTGTAAGCAAAATGCAATAGGTTTTTGCAAGATTTTTGATATTTTTCTGCAAAAATTTCACTTTATTTAAATTTTTTCCAAAAAATTCGCAATATTTCTGCAAGTTCCGACGCGCTTCTTGCAATCGTTGCAGGTTTTGACCAATGGGCATCCCACTCGTCGTTCCCTTTTTCACTTCCCCACGAATCGTCAACGAGAACAACCACGCCGCGGTCATCGTCACGGCGAATGACGCGCCCTGCCGCCTGCAAAACGCGGCTGTAGCCGGGATAGCGATAGGCGTAATCAAAGCCCGAGCCGCGCGTGTTTTCGTAGTATTCCGAGAGGATATTTCCCTCGTTGGAAATACCGGGAAGTCCCGTGCCGACAACGATGGCACCGATGAGCTTTCTGCCGGGCAGGTCAACGCCCTCGGAGAAGGAGCCGCCAAGCACGCAAAAGCCGATGCGCAAATTGGTGTCATCCTTGAAAGCTTCGAGGAACTGTTCACGTTCGGGGGCGGTCATACCCCTCTTTTGCACCACGGTTGTGACCTGTGGGTACTTTTTGGAAAAGAGCTCTTGCACCTTATTCATATAGTCGTAGGACGGGAAATAAACAATGTAGTTGCCCTTCTTTGCCGATGCCGTTGCCGCAATGACGTCCACCAACTTTTTGTAGGAGCGCGGACGGTCCTCGAGCTTTGTGCTGATGGAGTTGACGGTACAGAGTGCAAAATTTTCGGGGTCAAAGGGAGACTTGAGATGCAGAATTGTCGAGTGCTTGGATGAACCGCCCTTGCCACCGCCGAGCACGTCGGCATAGTAAGACATGGGCACCATGGTTGCCGAAAAGAACACACATCCGTGCAGCTTTTTCAAACGCTCATCGAGAGCTTGCGAGGGATCAAGGCAAATGAGGCGAACAGTCAGCTCTTCGCCCTCTACTTCAACAAACGTAACGTGGGTTTTATCGTAAATTTCGGCAATGGTCTCCACACGGCGGAGAGAACCCGAAAGTGTCCAAACCTCGCTCTCACCAATCTCACCGCGGTGTGTTCGCATCCACGCATCAAGTATGGGGCGCAATTTTCTAACCGAGGAATGGAAGGATTCCATGGCTCCGTGGTTGAGGTCATATCCGCGCTCCACGCCCTCGCTATCTGTTTGGAGCGTATCGCGGCAAAGATTGCGGTAGCTTTGCATCAGCCCCAAGAGGTTGCAGAGGTGATCGCGCAGACCGCTCTCGGGCGGCAAGACCTCAAGTGCGGGATAAAGATCGCTGCATTTGAGAGATGCCGAGAACATTGTGCGTGCTCTGTCGGGCAGGTTGTGTGCCTCGTCGACCAGCACCGCATATTTGCCTGCGGGGATATCCTCGCCAAAGTAGCGTTGCAGGTGCACTTGGGGATCGAAAACGTAGTTATAGTCGCAAATAATGACGTCGCAGAACTCCGAAAGCTCGAGCTGCAACTCATAGGGACAAACGTTATATTTAGCGGCGATCTCTTCGACGACGGCGCGGCTGTATCCGCTCTGTCGCTTCAAAATCTCGCAAATTGCCAAGGGGGCTTTCTCGTAAAAATCGCGTGCGCGTGGGCAGTCCTGCGGATTGCAATGGCGCGAGATGCCTGCGGGGTCTTCCTTTGCCTCTTTATTCACACAGACCTGCTCGCGTGCCGTCAGTACAACAGTGCGGTGGCGCGAGCCTGCCTCAAACAGTTGCGCAGAGGCTTGATAAGCCTCGCGGCGCGTTGCCGCCTTGGCGGTGAGGTAAAAGACCTTTTCGCATTTCCCTTCACCAAGCGCGCGCAAGGCGGGATAGAGCGTGGAGACGGTTTTGCCGATTCCCGTGGGGGCATCGACAAACAGTCGCTTGCCTGTTTTGATGGCGCGGTAGCAGGCGCGAATGAGGTCATCCTGCCCCGCTCTGACAGAAGAAAACGGAAATCTTCCGCCTGCAATGGCAGGGAGAAGCACCGTTTGGCGTTCCTCGAGGATTCGCGCGCGGTATTCCACACGTGAAAGAAGGTCGGCATAGAATTCCGCCAAGTCATCGGCAGTGTGTTCTTCTTCGATGTATCGAATTTCGCCATCGTCTATGCGATAATAGGTCAGGCGAATTTGAATGCTTTGTAAGTTTTTTGCGCGGCACAAAAAGTGCGCGTAGCACTTGACCTGCGCAAAGTGTATGGGCGCGGGCGGCATTGAAAAAGCAAATCCGCTCACGGTCTTGATCTCGTCAACAATATACGGTTCTCCCGCAACTACACCGTCGGCTCTTCCCTCGACCTCAAAGGTCAGGCCGTGGAACCCCTCGGTGTGTGTCATTGTCACCTCGGCTTGATAGCCCGCTCCCGCAGCTGCTTGCAGTTTGCGGTGGATCTTTGCTCCCAAAACCGCGCGCAAAAAAGAAGGCCTGCCGCCACCCGTGCCCGGTCGCAGATCCAAATCTCCGCCCGCGTACGCCATTTCACACAATTCGCGCACCGACATCGTCACGCACGCGCGTTCAATATCATATTTCATTGGCAGGTCTCCTTTCGTAAGAGTTTTTTCGTGGGGATGCGGTTTCGTGGGGGAACTTCTTTCGAGAAGTTCCCCCACACCCCTTCAAGAACTTGCTGACAAGGGGTTAAAGAAAATAAGTCGTTTATTTACGGATAGACAGTCGGTGCAAGCGGAACGCTTGCTTTTGCTGTCGCAAGCGGCTAGGGACCACTAACCCTATCCGCTAAGAGAGTTCCTTTGCGGTGGTTCGGGAGCACCGAGGCACTCCCCTACCGGTTGGTTTGGAACGAGCGGAAATTTGTTCGTTTTTGGGACGTCGAGGCGCCGTCCCCTACGCGATTATGATTCAAACACCCGTTCGATGTTTTCGTACTCTTTATAGTGTTCTTCTAAATATGCCTTGAAAATGTCGTATTTGTCGCCATCCTTCTTGTGTGAAAGATTATTCGTTGAAATACGGCTTATCTCTTGGTCATACTGCGAGCCCGAGATAAGAAAATTATGTTTTATTTTCTTTTCATTCTTAGCAAAACCGCTTGGGGTAATACTCACCTGATATTGAGAAATGCCGTCAGTTCCGCTTGCGATATTAACCGTTTCAAAATATGAAGAGAGTTTCATTCTTTGGCTATACGAGTTATTTTGATTGCCCGAAAAAGAAAAATCTTGATTGTCCCAACTTTGGAGAACTGCATCTAAATCGATTGCCTTGCCGTAGGTGGTGGCAATAATGCGATACATATCAAAGAAATTGAGCAGTTCTATTGTCCATCGTTGCTCCGAAAAATCGGCAAGAACACGCAAAAAGCTTTCGGCAGCTTCGCGCGGATCTTTGCAAATTTGTTCTTTTGGAATGGTGAAATATCTGCAAGTGTTGCTCTCGGGTTCTTTGATTTTAGGAACATCTATTTTTTCGGTACTGTAATTTGACTTATAAAAATCGTTGAGCACCTTTTCAAAGTCATATTTTTCGTCAAGCTCATAATACGCTTTATCAAGGCGTTCTGCTTCGGCAATTATAGCTTGCTCAACGTCATTTTCAAAAATAACGAGATCAATATGATCGAAACAGTCACACACTTTGGCAAAAAACGGTGAAAATGCAAAATGGTTCAAATGCTCACCGCATTGGCGCAAATAAGGATAGGTATGCTTGCTTGTGTTGGCAAAATACTGCATCAAGCCGCCGTTGTCAACCTCGCTCGCAAATGTGCTCAAAACATAATAAACCATTACGTTTAGCGGAAGTGTTTCTAATTTTTGCGTTCTTTCCAACTCCAACAAGTAATTAAAAAGATGTTCATTTGCAAAAATCATGTCAGGTCGTTTTGGAAGTTTAATCAGCATAGTACACCGCCTTTCTTGCGGCGGAGCAAGCCCCGCCCTACTATATTGATGCCAAACAACTCTCTTAGGGGATAGGGTTAGTGGCCCCTAGCCGCTCGCGGCAGCAAGAGCGAGGTTTACCTCGCGCCGACTGTCCGTAGGCGAACTAACAAGTCTGTTTTTGCCCATTTGTTAGAGAGTTTTTTGAGGAAGTCGGAGGCAGCGGTCTTAGGGAGACAACACTTGAAACCAACTCCTTGGCTCACAGAACGACATGGCTACGATCCGACTTCTAGCCGCTCGCGGCAGCAAGAGCGAGGTTTACCTCGCGCCGACTGTCCGTAGGCGAACTAACAAGTCTGTTTTTGCCCATTTGTTAGAGAGTT
>JAZRKS010000189.1:0-2668 GCA_045646445.1 Eubacteriales bacterium
TATAATTTATTATTTTCCCTTTATAATTGCTTGTATATTTAAACAAAATGTGTTAATATAATAAGGCTTTGGAGACGTAGCTCAGCTGGTTAGAGCGCTTGCTTGACATGCAAGAGGTCATAGGTTCGATTCCTATTGTCTCCACCAGAGAACTCCATTGTGAAAGCAATGGAGTTCTTTTTTTGTAAAAAATCTTATTTGTTTGTAACTGCATTCTAAAAAATCTCGAAAAGACTTGCTTTTTTGCGTTTTTTAGGGTATAATAAGAGCAGATGACGAAAAACAGAAGATTTGTATTTCTGTTTAACAGAAAGGAAAGTAAAATGGATCAATTTTTAGCTGCTTACGATCAGTTACTCCACGCATTGGCAAAAATAACGGTACATACTCTTGAGATTATTGGCATTTGCATTGTTATCTTTGGCTCTATCAGAGTTTTGCTGCGCTATTTCAAAATCTTTCGCAAAAAGGGTTCCGAGCGTCAAAATGCGGTTATCGCATTGGGTAGAAGCCTGTCTTTGGCGCTTGAATTCAAAATGGGTGCCGAAATTGTTAATACGGTTATCGTCAGAGAGCTCAAGGAGCTTTTGATTTTGGGTATCATCATTGTGTTGCGTGCAATTCTCGCTATCCTCATTCACTGGGAGATCACCACCGAGGAAAAAGAAGAAAGAGCGCATGCCATTGTTCGTGAGGCCGCTCGTAAGAGAGAAGAAAAAGAAGACGACAACGATTGATTTTGCCGTCCCTTACAAAAAGTCCATTTGTCCTAAGCAAATGGACTTTTTTGCCGCAAATTCACTGTTGAAAAATTCCTTTTCGTATGATATAATTAAGAAGATAGAATTGTTACTAACTAAAGGAGAAGATATATGGGTTATCAAAAAAACACCGTTGTATATCAAATTTATCCGCGTTCCTTTAAGGACACCACCGGCAACGGGGTGGGGGACATTCGCGGCATTATTGAGGGCTTGGACCACCTCGCGGATTTGGGCATCAACACGATTTGGCTCTCTCCCGTTTATGTCAGCCCCAACGACGACAACGGCTATGATATTGCCGATTATACCGCCATTCAGCCCGAGTTCGGCACAATGGAAGATTTTGACGAACTTGTTGCCAAAGCAAAGGAGCGCGGCATCGGTATTTTGATGGACCTTGTTATCAATCACACATCCGATGAGCACGAATGGTTCCAACGCGCGCTTGCAGGCGAGGAGAAATATAAGAATTTCTACATCATTAAAAAAGGCAAAAATGGCAAACTCCCCAACAACTGGGGCAACTTTTTTGCCGAGTGTCCTTGGACGAAATTTGGAAATAGTGAGGACGAATACTATCTGCATCTGTTCTCCAAAAAACAACCCGACCTCAACTGGGATAACCCTGAGGTGCTTGAGGAAATCAAAAAGATTATGCGTTTTTGGCTCGACCGCGGTGTTGTCGGCTTCCGTTGCGACGTTATCAACGTCATTCACAAAAAGTCGCTTGCAAACGGCAGACCGCGCGCAATCCTGACGGGGCAAGAGCATTATCTCTCTACCGACGGTTGCCATGAAATCCTCAAGACCTTGCGCCGCGATGTACTCGATCCTTACGGCGCATTTACGGTAGGGGAAACGGTATTCGTTGATGTTCCCAAGGCGCGCGACCTTTGCTCGCCCGAGCGTAAGGAACTTGATATGGTGTTCGCATTTGAGCACATGGAATGCGATCAAATTATTGTCAAGTGGTTCAAAACAAAGCTTGTTCCACGTCGCCTGATGAAGTGCTTGACCAAGTGGCAGACAGCCCTTGATTGGAACGCTTGCTACTTTGAAAACCACGATCAACCGCGCTTTATCTCGCGTTTTGATGACCTCGGTCCTTACCGCAAGGAGGCGTCTAAAATGATGGCAGGTCTTCAAATGACTCTTCGCGGAACACCCTATATGCACGAAGGTCAGGAGATTGGTATGACCAACGGTGATTTTGCCAATCTTGACGAGGTAGAGGATATTGAAAGCCACAACATTTGGGCAATGGCAACCAAATTGGGCATTCCCAAGAAAATTCGTTGGAAGATGATTCAACGCACCTCGCGTGACAACGGCCGCACACCCATGCAATGGACGGCAGGGGAGAATGCGGGCTTTACGAGCGGTAAGCCGTGGCTTAAGGTCAACGGCAACCACACCGAGGTTAATGTCGAGACCGAGCAAGCAGATCCCAACGGCGTTCTCGCATTTTGGAAGCAGATGATCGCCCTGCGCAAAACCCATCCGGCTCTTCTGGACGGCAAGTTCCGTTCTGTTTACCAGGGACGCGCGGTTTACGTATTTGCACGCGAATGGGAGAATCAAACCCTGCTTTCTGTTTGCAACTTTACGGGCAAAGATGCAAAATTGCCCAACGCTGTAGATAAGGGCGGCAAGTTGATTGCTTGCAACTATCAGGATGCTGATGCCAATGTTCTCAAGCCCTTTGAATTCCGCCTTTTGGAGATTGAAAAATGATTAAAATAGAAAACGGCGTTTTCTCTTTGAAAACGCAAAACACAAGCTATCTTTTCCGCGTAACCTCGCGCGGGCATTTGGAGCATATCTATTACGGCACGCGTGTTTCTCTATCCGATGCCGAGGCGCTGTGCCTCAAAAACAATATGATGCTTGGCACAACGGTTGCT
>JAZRKS010000190.1:0-22459 GCA_045646445.1 Eubacteriales bacterium
TATGACCGAGGATCTGAAAAAGTACTATCCCACAAGCGTGCTCGTCACGGGCTACGACATCATCACCTTCTGGGTGTCGCGTATGATCTTCTCGGGTCTTGAGCACATGGGCGAAAAGCCGTTTGATACCGTATTCATTCACGGCTTGGTTCGTGATGCACAGGGCAGAAAGATGTCCAAGTCGCTCGGCAACGGTATCGATCCTCTTGAAATCATCGATAAATACGGTGCCGACGCACTCCGCTTTGCACTCTCCACGGGTAACTCTCCCGGAAACGATATGCGCTTCTCCGACGAAAAGATGGAAGCCGCTCGTAACTTTGCAAACAAGCTGTGGAACGCATCTCGCTTTGTTCGCATGAACCTGACCATCGATAAGGTTGAGCTCCCCGACGTATCTTTGCTCACCGCCGAGGATAAGTGGATCCTGACCGAATACAACAAGACCGTGGCAAGCGTTACAAGCGCGCTCGATCACTTTGAAATCGGTGTAGCACTCAGCGCAATCTACGACTTTATTTGGGATATTTTCTGCGATTGGTACATTGAGCTTACCAAGAGCCGCCTTGCCGAAAAGGATACCGAGGGCAACCGCGTCGCCCAAAACGTACTTTGCTACGTTCTCACGGGCACGCTCAAGCTGCTGCATCCCTTTATGCCTTTCATCACCGAGGAAATTTACGGTGCACTGCCTCACGAGGGAGATGCCGAAAGCATCATGATCTCCGCATATCCCAAGGCAAACGATGCCCTCAATTTCCCCGAGGAATCCCTGCAGCTCTCTCGCGTAATTGCCGCTATCAAGGCAATTCGTAACCGCCGCAACGAAATGAACGTTGTTCCTTCTCGCAAGGCAAAGGTTTATATTGCAACCGCATATCCCGAGTCCTTTGGCGAGAACACCTATCCCTTCTTCGCTCGTCTGGCGTCTGCTGCCGACGTAGCCGTTGCCGCATCCTTTGATGACGATGCCGTTAGTGGCGATAATGCAGTTCAAATCATCACCGACTCTGCAACCATTTATCTGCCGCTTGCCGACCTCGTTGATACCGAAAAGGAACGCGCACGCCTCGAGGGAGAAGCAAAGAAACTTGAAGGCGAAATCGCTCGCCTTGTCGGCAAGCTCTCCAACGAAGGCTTTGTTGCAAAAGCACCTGCCGCCGTTGTTGACGCCGAACGCGCCAAGCTCGCTAAATATCAAGAAAACCTCGAGGGCGTTAAGAACGCACTCGCTAAATTAGGATAAGTTTATAGAAGAAATGCGGGGGAACCTTTTTTGCAAAAAGAGGTTCCCCCGCACCCCTTCCCAAAAACTCTCTAAACAAGGGACTAAAAGGGAACTACTAACACACCCCGTAGGGGAAGACGTCCTCGGCGTCCCGCAAAAAAAACAAACAAATTTTCGAGCGCAAAAAATCAACCGGTAGGGGACGGCGCCTCGACGTCCCGAGAAAACAAACGCTTATTACAAAATAAAAAAATGAAAGATAGGGGCGAACACTGGTTGCCCGCTTTTATTGGTAAACAACTTTTCTGCAATATCCCTAAAAATTCTATTCTATAAAAATCCTCTTTCTGTAAAATCGCCAAACAATTTTCTATTGACAAAAAGGGAATATATATGATATAATTTTTTTATTAGAGAGCCCCATTTTTAATATACGGAGGAAAACGGTTATGAATTTGCCTAACAAACGCCCCGAAAATATGGAACGCATCACAACAAAAGCGTTGGCTGATGCCTTTATTGCCGAGCAGGTGGCAGAGATCCGCGCGCAGGTAGGTGACAAAAAGGTGCTTTTGGCACTCTCGGGCGGTGTTGATTCGTCTGTTGTTGCCGCTCTTCTCATCAAGGCCATCGGTCGTCAGCTCGTTTGCGTGCACGTCAACCATGGACTCATGCGCAAGGGCGAGAGCGAGCAAGTCATTGAGGTGTTTGGCAAGGAGCTTGACGCCAATCTGATTTATATCGATGCAACCGACCGTTTCCTCGATCTTCTCGCAGGTGTTGCAGAACCCGAAAGGAAGAGAAAAATCATTGGCGGCGAATTCATCAAGGTGTTTGACGAAGAGGCATCCAAGCTCGAGGGCATTTCCTTCCTCGCACAGGGAACCATCTATCCCGATATTCTCGAATCCGACGGTGTCAAAGCGCACCACAACGTTGGTGGACTTCCCGAAGATATGGAGTTCGAGCTCGTTGAGCCCGTTCGTCTGCTTTACAAGGACGAGGTTCGCGTAGTAGGCGAAGCGCTCGGTTTGCCGCATGCAATGGTTTACCGTCAGCCGTTCCCCGGCCCCGGACTGGGCGTTCGTTGCTTGGGCGCGATCACGCGCGACCGTCTGCACGCTTTGCGCGAGGCAGATGCCATTTTGCGCGAGGAGTTTGACAAAAACGGACTTGCGGGTAAGGTTTGGCAGTATTTTATCGCTGTGCCCGACTTCAAGAGCGTTGGCGTACGCGACGGCAAGAGATATGAGGGATGGCCCGCCATCATCCGTGCCGTGAACACCACCGACGCTATGAGCGCCACCATCGAAGAGATCCCCTATGCACTCCTGCACCACATCACAAACCGCATCACCGCCGAGGTAGAGGGCATTAACCGTGTTCTGCTTGACCTCACGCCCAAGCCGGTAGGAACGATTGAGTGGGAATAATACACCAAATCAATACATTTAAGGGAGCAAAACTATGGAAAAGAAACTGTATAAATCGAACAAGGACAAAAAAATCGACGGCGTTTGTGCCGGTATTGCGGAATATTTTAACATCGATCCAACTCTTGTACGTTTGGGAGCGATTTTATTGACCTGCGTTGCAGGAGGTGGTATTCTTGCGTATATCATCTGTGCCCTCGTTATTCCGCGCGATCCCAATTGAGGATGTAAAATTATAAATAAATGAGCTATGACTCACCAAATGAACCTTCACGCCGCTCCGTTTGAGAACATCGCGCGCGGCATCAAAACAATCGAACTCCGTTTGTATGACGAAAAACGCCGCCTCATTAAAGTGGGCGACGAAATTGAGTTCACGCACTCCAAAGATTCCACTCGCACCCTGCATTGCCGCGTGACCGCATTGCGCACATTTCCTTCCTTTGCGGAGCTTTATGCAAATCTTCCGCTCCTCAAATGCGGTTACACCGCGGACGACATTGACACCGCATCCCCCGACGATATGGATCTCTACTATTCAAAAGAGAAGCAGGAAAAATACGGTGTTGTTGGAATTGAGATAGAATTAATATAAAAAATCCCTGCAGATCTTTGTGTTCTGTGGGGATTTTTTTATGTCGTTCACACATTTTCTTCAAAAATGTGGTATAATGAAAAAAAGTTTTCCAAATTTTGAGACCAACGCTCAAAAAAACGTACTCATAGGGTGAAGGCGCTTTCAATCAAAAAGGTGGTGACAAATATTGAATGATCTTGCTATCATAGAATTATATTTTGCGCGAAGCGAAGAAGCAATCAAGGAAACCGATCAAAAATACGGTAAGCTCTGCCATAACATTGCCTATAATATTTTGCACAATCGCGAGGACTCCGAGGAGTGCGTTAACGATACCTATTTGGGGGTTTGGAACGCTATTCCCCCTACAAGACCCAACAGTCTCATGGCGTTCGTGTGCAAAATCACGCGCAATCTTTCTCTCAAACGACTCGAAGCAATGACAAGGCAAAAACGGTCTCCCGAAATTCTTGTTTCTTTTGATGAGCTCGCAGAGGTTCTAGCGGATGAGAGTATTGCAAATGGCGTGGACGATGGGGAAATTGCAAGAATGATCAGTGATTTTTTGCATAAAGAAAAAGAAGATAGCCGAAACGTTTTCATTCGCAAATATTATTTCTTTGATTCTATCAGTGATATTGCCGCGCGATATTCGCTTAGTGAAAGCAAGGTTAAAAATATGTTGCATCGCACTCGCACAAAACTAAAAGAGTATTTAATCAAGGAGGGCGTTGAAGTATGAAAACACCAAGAATTGTAAATGCTGTAGGGCATATTGATGACGAGCTTGTCGGCGAAGCCGCTCGCGAAGCGGTAGTAATCAAAAAGAATCCGTGGATCAAATGGGGTGCTATGGCGGCTTGTCTGTGCCTTGCGGTCGTTGCTGCGTTCGTTGTTCCCAATATCATTCCAAGCTTTGGTCCCGAAGATGTAGAGGGACCGTACAGTTTTACCGTTGCATACGTTGGCTGGTCTGACAGTCAAACGATTTATGACGGTGCGATCAATAGAGAACTATTGCAAAGTGAACCCAATGAACACCTTCCCATTTTCAAAATGGATACTTTGGACGACTTAGAGCAATTCAAAGCCAAATATGAAACTGTTTTTGCCATGGATCAGGGATTTGATAATGTTCGTTCCTTTGAGGCGACGCTAAGTCAAGCCCAGTGGGATAGAGAAATCTTTTACGAGGAGCATTCTATGCTGATTATTTATATTCCTGCAAATAGCGGCTCTTTAAGATTTTACGTTGAGGAAATAAAAACAAAGGATAACTCTCTTTGCTTTTCCGTTGGCCAAAAGAATAGTCCTGAGAGTGGTACCGATAATATGGCGGGTTGGTTTTTATTTGTAGGAGTAGAGAAGGAGGAAATTCAAAAATACACATCCTTTGATGCGGTCATCGAATAAACTTTTTGTCACCGAGTGTTGACAGATAGCCCAAAAGCGAGTATAATAGTGGGGAAGAAAAAATCGTATTTGCTCTCAAAGAAAGGACACCCCATGAAACTCTGCATTTTCGACCTTGACGGCACGGTTCTTGATACTGCCCCAAGCATTGCGTATTACGGCAATCTTGCACTCCAAAAACACGGCATCGAACCCATTGACGAGAAGGAATACAAATATTTTGCAGGCGACGGTGCAAAAATTCTTATCAAACGAATGCTCCACCATCGCTCCTGTTACAGCGACGAGCTCCACGCCTCGGTATTCAAAATTTATAATGAAATGTATAACGCCGACGTGACCTGCAAAACCGTTATTTTTGACGGACTGAAGGAAGTTCTCGACCGCCTCAAGGCTGATGGCTACCGTTTTGCCATCGTTTCCAACAAGCCCGATTTTGCCGCCAAAACCGTTGCAAACGCGCTCTACGGTGAGGGCTACTTTGGGTGCGTGGTGGGGCAAAAAGAGGGAAGTGCTCTCAAGCCCGATCCGCACGAGGTGCTCGCGGTTATGCAAGACCTCGGAGCCGTTGTTGCCGATTGCGTTTACGTAGGCGACACCGATACCGATATGCTCACGGGCAAAAACGCAAATCTTTATACCATTGGTGTTCTTTGGGGCTTCCGCCCAAGAGAAGAACTCGAATCAAGCGGTGCCGATGCCATCGCGGCAACCCCCGAGGAGCTGTATCAAATCATTGTAAAACAAATATAAAAAGAAAACCGCCCGATACCAATCAACAGGTATCGGGCTGTGCCGTTATACCGCTTTCCATCGAAAGCCTGTCAACGGACTTAGGTTTTTGAAAAAATCAACACACGGTTGTTTTTTTCATTTTTTTGCACAAAGAAAATGCAATCTTCTCTGTGCCGACTATAAGGGCAATCCTTATTTCGTCATGAGGGAGTTCTCATAGGACTCGATCATCTTCTTAACCATTTGACCGCCTACAGAACCTGCTTGACGAGCTGTGATGTCGCCGTTGTAACCTTGCTTCAGATTAACGCCAACTTCATTTGCAGCCTCCATCTTGAATCTCTCGAGTGCTTCCTTAGCCTCGGGAACAAGAGTCTTGTTGCTTGCCATGTTTTTCTCCTCTTCTGAACGGTTATTGTTTTATGTACCGTTCATTCGAGAGAATGCGCAATACACAAAACCTTTTGCCGCTCGTTTATCTATATCATTGAGTCGCACTCTCGCGGCTCTGTCATTATTGTTCACCGCCAAAATCAATTTATGAATGGAAATGTTTGCAGATTTTTTTGCATTTTTCGCGCATTCAAAAAATGAAATATTGACTTTTCCGCACTTCTGTGATATACTGTCCTCAGAGGCTTCTGTCCCATCACGGGGCGCGGAGCAGTTTTTCTTTTTTGGAGGGGTTATGAAAAGATCCGCACTTGCACGTCTTGAACAACTCAATCAAATAAAACTCAACGATGCGCAAAAGGATGACGCCCTTGCTTTTTTCGCCAAAAGGGAAGAGGAACTTTTGGTGCTTGATTCCATCGATACCGTAACTGTTGAGCCTATGGTGCACGTTGTGTCTGCCGCCATCGCTTTGCGCGAGGATGAGATAAAGCACCCCTTTGCGCGCCAAGATTTGTTGGCACAAGCTCCCCAAACCGATGCGGGATACTTTTGCGTTCCCCGTGTGATTGAATGATGGGAGGGGCAATATGGACGAACAAAACATGAACAGAATTATTGTTGACGATATGTTTTTGACCGTTGATGTTCCCACCACTGCCGGCTCAAAAATGCTGGAGGGGTATCAAAGTCCTATTGATGCAACAGTTATCACAAAAGCGCAGGCGGCAGGATATGTGCTTGCTATGAAAACACCTGTGGGCGAGTTTGGCATCGATCTGCTGGGCGAAACCGCTGTCAGCGGCGCTTGGGCGTGTGACGGTATTCTCAAAAACGCCACCGCACAAATGCTTTGGTGGGAGAATGATGCCAGGGGAGTATTCTGCCTTGACGTCAACGGCTATCCCCGTCGCGCCGCCGCACAAATGGGGCTTGTTTGCCTCAAGCCCACCCACGGTGCAATTTCGCGCGAGGGCATTGTTTCGGTTGCCGCATCGGGTGAGGTAGTCGACATCCTTGCCAAAACTGTCGAGGGTTGCCGCAAGCTCTTTGATGCCGTTGCAGAAAAATCCTCAAAAGAAAGCACTCCCGTTCGTCGCGTGGCGGTTTTCTCTTCGCTTGATTTTGATATGGATCCCGAAATAAAACAAAAAATCAATACCGCTGTTTCCAATCTCCAAAAGAACGGAATTTCGGTTACCTATATCGAAAATAGTATTCTTGCCGCATCAAAAGCCGCTTGGAATATCATTCTGTGTGCCGAGCTTTGCAAAAGCACCGCTCGCTACGACGGCATTCGCTACGGTCACCGCACAAATGATTTTGCCACGCTCGATGAGCTTTATACCAACAGCCGTACCGAGGGCTTTGGCAACCTTACAAAGGCGGCTATTCTTTACGGCTCCGAGGTGCTTTCTGCCAAAAACTATCAAAGGGTATACGAAAAAGCACTCCGCGTGCGCCGTGTCATTGCCGAGGAATTTGCAAAGCTGTTTCAAAATTTTGATGCCATTTTGCTGCCTGCGTGCTCCCAAATGGTTTACGCCGAGGAGCAGATCAAGGCAGATCAATACCTTGCCTTTGAAGAAAACCGCTATACCGCTCCGGCAACGCTTGCGGGGCTCCCTGCAGTGGTTGCAGGTGGCGTGCAGCTAATCGGCAATGCAAACACCGAGCACGCGCTCCTCGATGTTGCAAATATTCTTTCGGGGGAGGGCAGATGATATGAGATTCCAAACCGTCATCGGTCTTGAGGTTCACGTTGAGCTTGCAACCGACACCAAAATTTTCTGCTCCTGCTCGGCACATTCTTTTGGTGCCGCCCCCAACACGCACGTTTGTCCGGCTTGCTTGGGCATGCCCGGTGCGCTCCCAAAGCTCAACAAAAAGGTTGTTGATTATGCTATCAAAGCAGGATTGATGCTTGGTTGCCACATCAATCAAGCCTCTGCCTTCGACCGCAAAAGCTACTTTTATCCCGACCTGCCAAGCGCCTATCAAATCACGCAATATTTCTCTCCCATAGCAACCGACGGTGCGGTTGAAATCGAAACCGCATCCGGCAAAAAGAGTATCCGTATTCAGCAAATCCACATGGAAGAGGATGCCGGAAAGCTCATACATGACATCAAAGAAGGGCTCTCGCACATCGACTTTAACCGTGCGGGCGTGCCGCTTCTCGAAATCGTCAGCTGTCCCGACCTCTCGAGTGCCGATGAGGTAGAAGCATATCTCGAGCGCCTCAAAACGCTTTTGCGCTATGCGCGTGTTGCCGAGTGCGAAATGGCACACGGAACTATGCGTTGCGACGTCAATCTTTCGGTGCGCCCCGAGGATAGTGAACAATTCGGTGTTCGAACTGAAATGAAGAATATGAACTCCATCGAATCAATCAAGCGCGCCATCGAATATGAGACCGCACGGCATATTGGCGTTTTGGAAAACGGCGGCGTGATCTCTCAACAAACGTGCCGTTTTGATGAAGCGAGCGGCAAGACCGTCCCCATGAGAAGCAAAGAGACGGCAGGGGACTACCGCTACGCCCCCGACCCAAATCTCGGAACCTTGGTTGTAGATGCGGAATGGATCAAACAGATGCAATCCACTCTCCCCGAATTTCCCGAGGTCAAGCGCGAAAGATATATGCGCGAACACGGGCTTTCCCAATACGATGCCGATCAATTGACAAAAAGCATTTCGCTTTGCGAGTGCTTTGAGGATGCCGTGTCCGTTTGCAACTCTCCCAAGGATGCCGCAAACTGGATGACGGGCGAGGTGATGAGTCTGCTCAACGCCAAAAGGATGACCGCCGATATGCTTTCCTTCAACGGCAAAACGCTTGGCAACCTGATCCAACTCGTTATAGGTGGTAAGGTAGGCAGAGCCAATGCCAAAATCATTCTTGCCGCTCTGTTTGAGGATGCTACGATCGATCCTGCCGCATACGCGAGTGAGAAGGGATTTCTCATTTCCAACGATGAGGAGCACATTGCAAAGGTAGTTAAAACGGTGGTCGATGCCGACCCCAAGTCGGTTGCCGATTACAAGGGGGGCAAAGAGAAAGCCTTGATGTTCCTCTTTGGCAAATGCATGAAGAAGCTCAAAGGGAATTGCAACCCCGCGCTTTTGCGTGTGGCACTTACAAATTATATCGCAAAGCTCTAAAAAACAGAAAAAACCTCCCAAGGAAGAAATATCTTGGGGAGGTTTTTTTCATAAAGTCTTGACAAAAACCGCCAACTCTGTTATACTTATGGTGACAAGTTATTTTTGGGAGGAGTACAAAAATGAAAAAAATGAAATTCTGCCCCAACTGCAACCTTAAAATGAGAAAGGTTACCTTAAAAAAGGCAACCAGCTACACCACCCCCGACGGTAGCAGTTTTGGTATGTTTACCGATTTTACACCTATTAAGCTGGGAGGCAACGTTGTAACCTCTCAAAAGGTATTGCAATGCCCCAGATGCCGCCGTCAAGTTCCCCTTGAGGCAGCAGTCGTAGCAAAGTCCTTTGCTGCCAATGCCGCTGCAAGCGCAGCAGCTGCAAAGCAAAGCAAAAAGGCAAAAAAGAGAAAGAACAGAGGCCTGAAGATCGTTCTCGGCATTTTGGCAATTCTCTTGGTGCTTGCAATTGCCGCAGGTCCCGCTCTGTATCTCTGGAACGCATCCGGCCATATGCCCTCTGCTGTTGCCGAGCTTTACACAAAGCTGTTCTAATCAAACCCATCAGCCGCACCTTTTGGTGCAGCTTTTTGTTACAAGAAAGGGAAAAGACTCTTAAAAGAGTCTTTTTTCTTCTCTTGCTATTGCAATTTGCAAAATGTGGGTGTATAATGAAGATGACAACCTACTTTTTTGAAAAGGAGAGATTAAAATGGGCGCACAGTCATTCTCGCAACCGTTTTTGTATGACGGCAGCTTTGACGTTTTCACCTATCGCATTCCCTGTCTTTTGAGGCTCAATGACGGTGACGTTATGGCGGTGACCGACCTGCGTGTCAATATTTTGGATTCTCCCAACAATATCGAAATCGGCGTGCGTGTGCTGAATGCCCAAACGGGCGAGTGGGGAGCGCCTATTGTGTCGTGCCAATTCAACGACTATGACCAAGTGTATGGTACCAATACCTACAATCCCGTCAAGGATTCGGCATCCTTTATTGATGCCGCCATCACACAAACGGCTGACGGTAGGATCTTTATGCTGGTTGATGCCATGCCCGCAAATGCAGGCGGTGGCATTGGCGGCAAGGAGTTCAACGGAACAGTTCAGATCAATGACACCTCTTACTATGCTTTAACAATGGGGGACAATACGCTTGCCACGGGCTACGAATATTACGTATATCCCAATTCTACGTCAAGCAGCGAATTTGATAAGTACCTCGTCAAGCGCGTGAGCGACGGCAGCAATACCGCATACACCCTCGACGGTCGTTTTAACGTCTATCAAAACGGTGTGCCGCTTACCGTTAAACAAAAGCCCAAGTTGGAAGTGGACGTGCCGATGAATATCTTTTATTCGGCATCCATTCTCAAACTGCACAGAACCTCGTATTTTTACCTCAGCTATAGCGACGACAAGGGCATGACTTGGTCAGCCCCGATGCTCATTGGCAGCGAGTATCGCAAGATAGGGGAGACCGTATACAACAAAGCCCCCGGTGTTGGCTTGGTCATCAAAAAAGGAGAATATGCAGGTCGCATTTTGTTTCCACTCTATCGCGGCGGCGATTTTGCAACCCCCATCAGCGTTTCTTGCTTGTACAGTGACGATAACGGTCTTACTTGGCAAATGAGTGAGACCATCTCGGTCGGGGCGTTTCCAAATGCCACCGAGGCACAGTTGGTTGAGCTGCCCGACGGAACGCTCCGCATCTATTCACGCGGACAAGGCGACTACATTCTGTTTGCCGATAGCACCGACGGCGGCGTGACCTTTACCGCATTTCGTGAGGATATGTCCCTGATATACTGTCGTGACTGTATGGTTTCTGTTCTGGCGCTCCCGTGGAAGATTGATGGCAAGGATGCAATTGCAATCTCTTACCCCGAGGGAGAGAAGCCCGGCGGAAGACGCACCAACGGTGTTATCAAAATCGGACTTTTGGAGAAAAACGAAGACGGCTATGAGGTAGAATGGAAATATTCCTACCCCATTGGCGGCAGTTATGCATATAGTTGTCTTGCTACAAACAGGCAAAGAATAGCCGTGCTCTACGAGCGCGACATGCCCGTGCACGCCAATGAGCTTGTTTATCTTGAGCTCCCGCTCGAGGCATTTGGCATTATTGACATAGAATGATAAAAAAAGGAGAACGACATGAGAAAAATCAGTTTTTTGTTAGCCATCCTTTTGTTGGCGTCCTCTTTCTTAATGACAGCATGCAAAAAGGATGAACCTGAAGAAACCACTCCGCAAAGCACTGCTCCTGTGGTAACGACGCCCGAGCAAACCACACCTCCTGTTGAAAATCCTCCTGTTGCGCATGCAAGCATTTTGGCAGAGCAGCTGGCAAAATACGAAATTATTTACGCCCAAAGCTCCTCAAAAGAGGTGAAGGCGGCGGCACAAACCATTCCAAATATTATTTTCGACAACTACGAGGTCATTCTCAACCAACGCACCGACATTTATTACGAGGGCGTTCCGTCCTTGGCAAAGGGACAGTACGAGATCCTTGTTGGCAACACCAACCGTGAGGAGAGTGCCACATTCCTTTCCAATTTGAAATGGGACGATTACGGCTACGGCATTGTTGGCGATAAGCTTGTCATTGCAGGCAAAAACGAGGATGGAACCCTCAAGGCACTGCGTGCGTTCCTTGCGCATATCAAAGGGAACACGGGTGAGGTGTTCTTCACCAACCAAAATCAACTGCTCGTGCAAAAGCAATACCCTTATCAAAATATTACGATAAACGGCATTGCGGCAACCGATCTTGCTATTCTTTGTAATGAGGAGGAGCTTGGCGGCGTGGCGCAAATTATCCGCGATGCTATCATCGAATCCTGCGGCATTGCCGTGCCGATCGTAATCGATAGCCCCGAGGATAGCGTGCAAAATAAAATCGTCATCGGGCACACCAATATGATCATCATTGACCCTGCTCCCGAGGACATTGCCTATCCCACAGGCAAGGAGTTCTACATCAGTCAGCATGCAGGCGGCATTTTTGTAGATGCCAATAGTGCCGCAGGATATTATTCTGCCGCTATGTATATAGTCTCATCTATTTCTCCCGATTGCAAGGGCAGTGACGTTGTTGTACTCGAGCAAGGAAAACACATGGGCGAGGATGCACTCCCCGTAATGAGCTTTAACCTGATGGCGGGCTCGCAAAGCAATCCCGAGTCCAAGCGTCTTGACGCCGTTGTAGAGACCATTCTCAAATACCGCCCCGCAGTTGTCGGTGTGCAAGAGGCGACCGACACTTGGATCGCACTCCTTAACCAACGCCTCGGTGACATCTATACCATCGTAGGTGACGGCAGAAATGAAACAAGGGGAGATGAGCACAGTGCCATTCTGTATCTCACCTCAGAGTTTGATTGCCTTGAGAGCGGAACAAAATGGCTCTCCGACACCCCCGACGTTCCGGGCTCTAAATTTGCAGAGTCCCACTACACGCGCATTATGACCTACGTACACCTTTCTCGCAAGAGCGACGGACAAGAATTTTTGCACGTCAATACGCATCTGGATTACGGCACGACCGATGCAGAAGAAGTCGTAAAGGTCGAACAAATGGAGGTGCTTTTCCGCGAGATCGAAAAATTCTCTTACCTGCCCACCGTTATCACGGGTGACTTTAACGCAACCGTTGATTCTCCCGTATATAAAATGATAACAGGCAAGGGCTATGAGGATTCCTGCCATGATGCCGCCTTTAAGGATCCTACTTATCACGGCTTAATGGGAACGACAGGCGAGCCCAGCCACATTGATTTCATTCTTTACAACGGTCAAATATACAATGATTACTACTTGATGGATATGTATTACCGCATTTGCAACGAGCGTGTGAATAACGAAAACGTATCCGACCACTATCCCATTTTAACCGTTTTGTATTTCTCACCCACAGGGAAATAACGTAAAAGGAGCTTTGGAATATGAAAAAAATCAGTTTTCTTTTGGCAATCCTAATGCTTGTCCAGTGCTTCCTTTTGGCTGCATGCAATTCGAACGAGCATATTCAAAATGAGACTACACCGGATTTGACTACCCCCACCGCAACCACGCCCAACGGAATGACGCCTCAAGAAACGACACCTGAGGTAACGACTCCCGAGCCAAACGTTCCTGTGGGTCCCGATGCATACGCGCAAATTGAGGCAACTGACATTTCCAAATACACGCTCATTTATGCACAGTTCAATTCTCAATTGGTCATCGATCAGCTTTTGCAGATTCAATCACAAATTACGAATATGTATGGCAATGAGCCCAGCGCTCAAACCGATGACTGCTCGGTTAGTGATTTTGAAATTCTGATCGGTGATACCAACCGCGAAGAGAGCAAGCGCTTTTTACAAGGAATTCTTTTTGAAGACTACGGCTATGCGATCATTGGCAACAAGATCGTCATTGCGGGAAACACCATACAGGGAACTGTTAATGCTGCAAGACTGTTTTTGGAGCATTTGAAGGACGGCGACCACAGCGAGGTATTCTTCAGCAATCAAAACCAATATCTCTATCGCCACCCTTATACGCATGATTCGTTTGTTATTAACGGTATCGATGCATCGCGCGCAAAGCTTGTAGTAAACACAGAGGGAGCTGATATGCAAATTGCAAAGAGCATTGCCTACAAGTCGCTGGAGCTTTGCGGTCGCACTCCCCAAATCGTTACCGATGCAGAGGTTTCTTCTCAAGACACTTTGATCATTGTGGGTGCCTCTCTCCATGTTCCCGCGGCTATGCAAGCCGAGTGGAATACCGCAAAGGCAAATGGCGAATGGGCGTATTTCTATTACATAGGCAGTAACAATACCGTTATTTGGATCAATACCGACACGCAGGAGGGATATAACGCTTTGAATTACAATGTTATTTCTTCGATCAATGCGACTGCAGGTGCAAGCCTGCAGCTTGACACAGGACTTGTTCAAGTACCGCCGACCTTCTCGGTTATGAGCTTTAACGTTTACGTCAGCTCCTTCAATGCGGCGCGTACACAACGAGTTCTCGATACGATTTTGGAGAACGCTCCGTCTGTATTTGGCGTACAAGAAGCAAGCGTTGCATGGATGAACGCATTGAATAGCGGCTTGGGCGATATTTATGCCACTGTTGGCGTAGGTCGCGATGGCGTTGGCGTAGGCGAGCACAGTGCTATCTTTTACCGCAAGGATCAGTTCACCTTGATTGAAAGCGGTACAAAATGGCTCTCCTATACGCCTGATGTGGTCGCTTCCAAGCTTTCGCAGGCAAATTACCCCCGTATTATGACGTATGCTGTTTTGGAACGAAATTGTGATGGCGTTCAATTTCTTTACGTCAACACGCACCTTGATCATGACGGCAAAAACGGCATTGAAGGTGGCGAAAAGGTAAGACAAGAGCAGATCGAAATTTTGATCGCCGAGATCAACAAGCTTGGTAACTACCCAACGATCGTAACGGGTGACTTCAACGTTACACAAGAGGCATCGGCTTACACAACCATGATAGCCAATGGATTTATTGACGCATCCCGCGTTTCCAAGGCGGGTGAAAGAAAGCCCACTTATAACGGCATGGATGATCAGTATGCCGGTGTCACCATCGATTATATTTTTGTTTCAGGCTCCTTGTTATACTCTGTGGATACCTACAAGGTTTGCCCTGCAAAGAGAAACGATGAGTGGGTCTCTGACCACAATGCCATTGTTGCAACCATTACGTTGCCGATTCCCCAAACCCAAAAATAAAACAAATAGCACACATCATCATCCGGCTTTTGGAGCTTGTTCTCCGATCCGACAAAATGTAGAAAAAAGGAGTAAACGGATATGAAAAAAATCAGTTTTCTTTTGGCAATTCTAATGCTTGTGCAGTGTTTCCTTTTGGTCGCCTGCAATCAAAAAGACAATCAAGAAACAACACCGCAAGAAACCACCCCCGTTACCACCCCTGCCGAACCGCCCGTAGAGCCCGACAACTTTGTCAAGGTTTTGGCGGCGGATCTTAGCAAATACAACCTCATTTGCGCACAGCGTAGCAGTGCCGCCGTTATGGGTCAGTTCTGGCAGATGCAATCGCAAATTCAAAAAATGTGCGGCAAGGAGCCCATAGCCGAAACCGATTATACCGCGGAGAGCGAATACGAAATTCTTGTTGGTGCAACCAACCGCGAGGAAAGCCAAAGCTTTCTTTCGGGTCTTCTTTGGGATGATTACGGCTATACCATCATTGGCAACAAGATCGTCATTGCGGGACACACCTCCGAGGGTACGTTCTCTGCTATCAAGCTTTTCCTGGAGCACATCAAGGAGGGTGACCACACCGAGGTATTCTTCAGCAACAAAAACCAACTGCTTTACCGTTATCCCTACGTTTCCGATACCTTCCTTGTCAACGGCATTGACGTCTCTCGCGCAAAGATCGTTGTCAACGGTTCGGGAAGTGACAAGCAGATCGCGCAGATCCTTTCCGATAAATCCCTGGAGCTTTGCGGTCGTCGCCCCGAGATCGTCACCGATGAAACTCTCATTTTAAAGAGCGATCCACTTATTATCATCGGCGCATCCCAATATGTTCCTGCCGATATGCAGGCGGAATGGGATGCCGCGCAGGAGAGTGGGGAAGGACAGTTCTCCTACTACATCAACAACACCGAAAATATTTTGTGGATCAATACGATCGTTCTTGAAGGCTACAGTGCCATCAACCGCGACATTTTGCCCTTGGTACAGTCCAATTCCACGGCAACGCTTGCGTTTGATACGGGTCTTATTAAGGTGCCCGAGCTCTTCTCGGTTATGAGCTTTAACGTCTACGTCAGCGCATTTAACACCCAACGCATTCAACGCGTAGTCGATACCATTCTCGAAAACACCCCCTCGGTGTTTGGCGTGCAAGAGGCAAGCATTGCTTGGATGACGGCACTCAACAGCAAGCTCGACGGCGTTTATGCATCTGTCGGTGCAGGGCGCGACGGTATTGGATTGGGTGAGCACAGCGCAATCTTCTACCGCACCGATAAGTTTAACCTCGTTGAAAGCGGAACCAAGTGGCTCTCCGATACGCCCGACAAGGTGGCTTCCTATTGTACCTACGTAGACCCCGAAACCAACACCACACACCGCGCAAACTTCCCGCGCATTATGACCTATGCCATTTTGGAGCGCAAGAGCGACGGTGTTCAATTCCTTTACGTCAACACGCACCTTGATCACAACGGCAACAACAGCCACGAGATTGCAGAGCGCATCAGACAAGGACAAATCGAGGTCTTGATTGCCGAAATCAAAAAGCTTGGCGATCTGCCCACCATCGTTACGGGTGACTTCAACGTTTCTTCCGAGGCATCGGCTTACACAACCATGATCGGTGCAGGCTTCCTCGATTCCTCGCACGTAGCAAAAGAGGGCGAGATCAAGTCCACCTACAACGGCATGGACGATAGCTACACGGGCGCGATCATCGACTACATCTTCGTTTCTCCCGAGCTTGAGGAGCTGGTAGACACCTACACCGTTTGCCCTGCAAAGCGTGACGGACAGTGGATCTCCGACCACAACGCCATCATCGCAACCATCACACTGCCAACGCCCGATGCAGAATAAAAAAGCATATTTGCGCGTTCCCCAAAGCAATGGGGAACGCGCCTTTTTGTTTTTTATCTTTCCATAAATAAAAATTCTATCGTTTTTTTGCGTTTTTTGTTCAATTTTGCCCTTGTTACGGAGAGAAAAATGTGCTATACTGTAGCTAAAGATGATTTTGGAGGTTTTTGTTATGAAAGTAAAAGAAATACTCAAAAAATATGCAAAGCGCTATTTTATTGATGCAATGAGCGCAATGGCACTCGGTTTGTTCGCCTCACTCCTCATTGGTACAATTTTCAATGCTATTGGAATGATCCCGGGGCTCTCGGTCATGTCCACCATCGGCAAGGGAGCGCAAGGCGTTGCGGGCGCGGCAATGGCGGTAGCAATTGCACTCTCCCTCAAGGCAGATCCGCTTGTGGTATTCACCTGCGCGGCAGTTGGACAAATTGCCAACACAAGCGGCGGTGCGGGAGGGCCCTTGGCAGTCCTCTTTATCGCCATTATCGCCGCTGAGGTTGGTATGCTGGTCTCCAAAAAGACCAAGGTAGATATTCTCGTCACGCCTTTTGTCACCCTTCTCGTAGGCGGGCTTCTTGCGGTTTATTGCGCCCCCTATATTGGACAAGTGGTTGGATACGTCAGCGACTTTATCGGCTGGGCGACCACACAACAGCCCTTCCTTATGGGTATTATTGTTTCTGTTGTTGTTGGCGTGGCTCTTACACTCCCCATCAGCTCGGCGGCTATCTGTGCGGCAATTTACCTCTCGGGCATGCCCGCATTCAACGCGGCAGGCGAGCTCATCGCGCGTGATTATGCAGGTCTTGCCCTCGCAGGCGGTGCCGCCGTTGCGGGATGCTGCGCCCAAATGGTCGGCTTTGCCGTTATGAGCTTTAAGGAGAACAAATGGGGCGGTCTTGTTTCGCAAGGACTTGGTACAAGTATGCTGCAGATGCCCAACATCATCAAAAACCCTCGCATTTGGATTCCCGCAACGCTGACAAGCGCCATCACGGGACCTCTTGCCACCTGCGTTTTCGGTATGCAAATGTACGGCGCGGCAATTAACTCGGGCATGGGAACCTGCGGGCTCCTCGGTCCCATCGGCATCATCCTCGGTTGGTTCGGTGGCAACTATCCCGCAACCGTTACCGCCCTTGATTGGATGGGGCTTGCCCTCATCTGCTTCATTCTCCCCGCAGTTCTCACCCTTATTTTCAGCGAAATTCTTTATAAGATCAAATGGATCAAGGATGGAGATTTGACACTCTAATTCACTATTTTTGAGGTGATCAAAATGGATAAAAAACAAGCAAAAAAGAAAAGCAAGCTCAAAGGGTATGCATTTTTGATATTCAACCTCTCCCTCTATTTCATTCCTTGCTTTTCGGTAGCGCGATACGTCGCGCCCTTAAACATCCATCCGATCCTAGTCCTTGCAGGACTGTTTGTGGCGATGTATGCGGCGTTTATTTTCCACATCATCATTCACGAGGGCGGACACCTTGTGTTCGGGCTTTTGACAGGTTATCGCTTTAGCTCCTTCCGCGTGTTCTCCTTTATGTGGGTAAAGGAAGGGGAGAGCATCAAATGCAAACGCCATAGCATTGCAGGCACGGGCGGACAGTGCCTGATGAGCCCACCCGACATCAAGGACGGCAATATGCCTGTTGTTTGGTATAACCTCGGCGGCTCTTTGATGAACATTATCTTCAGCTTGCTCTTCCTCGGCGGATTTTTCCTCGTGGGCGGCGTTTCCGTCCTTTCAGCAATTCTGCTCTTGTTCGCATTGCTCGGTTTTGCCCTTGCCATTCTCAACGGCGTGCCCATGCGTACGGGAACGATTGACAACGACGGCTACAACGCTATTTCTCTTGCAAAAGACCCCGCAGCACTCGAGGCGTTTTGGATGCAAATGAAGGTGGTTGAGGAGACCACCAAGGGCGTACGCCTTTGCGATATGCCTGCCGAGTGGTTCACCGTCCCCGAGGACGAGGCAATGAAAAACAGTATGGTCGCGGCGCGCGGCGTGTTTGCCTGCAATCGCCTCATGGATGAGGAACGCTTCGCCGAAGCCGACGAATTGATGGCGCATCTTCTCTCAATCGAAAGCGGTATGGTGGGACTTCACCGCAGCATTCTCATCTGCGAGCGCATCTACGTGGAGCTCATCACCCAAAACCGCCGAGAGGTCATTGAAGAAAAGCTCACCAAAAACCTGCAAAGCTTTATGAAAGCAATGAAGGATAACCCGTCCATTCTCCGCACGCAGTACGCCATCGCCTTGCTCCACGAGAACGACAAAGCCAAAGCCGAAACCATCAAAGCGCAGTTCGAAAAACGCGCCAAAACCTACCCCTATCCCCACGAAATCGCCCCCGAACGCGACCTGATGGCAATTGCGGACGCCAAATATCAAGAAAGCGAAACCGTGTAAAAGGGAACAGACAATGGACATTATATTAGAACTCATTGATGCATTTTGGGATTTTTACTTTGACTTGATGCTTTTGATTGTTCCCGAGAAAAACTTAACCCAAAAACAACGAGTTGCCATAAAAGTGGTTGCTGTTGTTGTTACATTTGGACTTCTTGCCTTGTTTGTTTTGGGATGCGGATTGATAATGGAGAACAGAATTGTCCCGGGTATAGTTCTCATCGTTATTTCAAGTGGTATTTCCTTGGCGCAAATCATTGCAGGCATCGTGCTGTATAAAAAGCATCATTAAAAACATAAAAACGCAGTTATAAATAAGGAATAGGACTGATATGGGATATACAATCGAAGCCGGTAAACTGACTCTGACAAACGGATCGTTTACCAGAACAATGGAGCTTCCAACAGTAAATGGAAAATATCTGCTAAAAGAATATCGCCCAACGCAAGGTGAATTTCTTTTCTTTGAGTCCACCGGCGATGAATTTGCCTTTGAACTCGGCGGCGTGCTGTATACCGGTGCCACCGGCTGGAAGCTTTTGAACGTAGCAGAAACCCCGGATTTGGATGTTGGAGAGAGCGTTACCGTCTCTTTAGAGGCATTGGACCAAAAGGTGAAAGTATGGCTTACCTATACTTGGTATGGGCAGCTTCCTTTTGTACGCAAAAATATTATCATACAAAACTGCACAAATGGTGAGCTGTGTCTGGAATCGGTGGACGTAGAAAAATTCGCCATAACGGGATTTTGGGCGCCTACCTACAGTTGGATCTTGAGTGATTACGGAAGAAAGAAATCCATCGGACCCTATCTGGGCAATCTGCAAGATAGTCTCATCCTTGTTCACCATCCCGATTGGGAAGCCGGTATCGTATTGGGGAATGAAGCCCCCGGCGTCCTGAAAGGTGCGTCCGTATGGGCGCGGGGAAGGGAGATCACCTTAGGTCTTACGCATAAAGACGAGGATTATCCCTTTAGAAAATATTTGGCGAGCGGCGAGGTCTTTGTTGCATCGGATGTTTTCACAGGTGTATATAATCATCAAAAGGATACGCATATCGTTATGAATCAAATGGTTCAGGACTATGTTCGAAAATATATGGGTATCCGCCTCACTCAAATTGAGGAGCGACCGATATTTGTCTACAACACCTGGCAACCCTTTGAATATAATATTTCGGAACAATTGATAAAAGAGACTGCCGAGGCAGCGGCACAGGCAGGCATCAAGGAATATGTTATCGACGACGGATGGCAGGATTGTTACGGTGACTGGGGAATTGATTACAAAAAGTTCCCCAATGGACTAAAACCCGTTGTCGATCATATCAAATCCTTGGGAATGAAAGCGGGCGTGTGGGCCAGTATCGGAACCGCATCTCCCCAAAGCAAGGTATATCGGGAGCACCCTGAATGGTTTCTTAAAAACAAAGATGGCGAAGATTTCTCTTTGCTCGGCGGTGGAAACAGCAAACGTACCGCCTGTTTTTCTACCGGTTGGTCAGAGTATATCACGGGTGTGCTGGAAAGATTGGTAGATGAGTACGGTTTTGACTACCTAAAGTTGGATTTTTCCGTTGTTTCAAGCCCGTACCGCTATAACAAAGAAGAAGCGGGATGCTATTCCTGCAATCATTCCGCGCATCGGGATCGGGAAGAATCCATGTGGGTAAATTATAACAAAATGTGGGAGGTCTTTGATAAGCTTCACAAGGGCAGACCAAATCTGTTTATTGACTGCACCTTTGAGACCATGGGCGGATTACAGCTTGTGGATTATGCAATGCTCCGGCACGCAGAAGGAAATTGGCTTTCCAATTTTTTGGGTAACATGGGTGAGAAAACCGACTTGCGCATCAGACAAATGGCGTGGTGGCGTTCTCCTGCAATGCCGGCTACCTCGTTGGTGATTGGAAACGCCCACATTCAGGATGTCGAGTGTGAAAATCACGTGCGTTCTTTAGCAGGAGCATTGCCAATTCTGCTCGGTGATCCCAGACAAATCCCCAAGCAAGACAGAGAAGTATTAAGCAAATATTCGGGCTGGCTTGCAAAAATGGAGCAAAAACACAATATTATGCTCTATCGTCAGGATCTGCCGGGATATTTTGAACCTACCATAGGAGGTCATGATGGATTTGCTCGCATCAATCGCGAAACCTTCTCGGGCGGCATCATCGGATTTTTCCGACACGGCGCTAAAGAATCTACAAGAAGGGTATGCGTAGACGGACTGCTTGCAGATCGCGAATACCTGATTTTGGATATGGACGGCAAGCAAATCGCAAAAATGTCCGGAGTTCTACTCGAAAAGGAAGGCTTTGATGTAACGATTGCAGAAGATTTTGGCGGACGGCTATTTGAAATTACACTTTTTTAAAGAAATTGCAGTATCATGAAAATCTATAGAAGCAAGGATGCCACTACGGTGGCGTCCTTATTTGTATGAGAAGAAAGGAAGCGGTGAAATTTTCCTCAAAAAGTTCCCCCTCATCTTTTCGTCAACTCTCTTTTTGGAAAATCGAACCCTTAAAATGCCAACAAAAACCGCAAAATGCCAAATAAAATGCCAAAAACGGAAAAATATATTTTAAAAAGGGGTTGACAAGCATCCAAAAATGGAGTATAATAGGGGCAGAAAATAAAAAGGAAAGCGGCGAGAGGGCTCGTCGCGTGAAAGGAATCATTCATTATGGCAGCTACGAAGAAAACAAAAACAGCGGTTCCCGCAGGACTTGACGCGGCAGGTAAGCTCCAAGCACTCAAAACCGCAATGACACAAATCGAGCGCGACTTTGGCGCAGGCTCTATTATGAAATTGGGAGAGAACTCCCACATGGAGGTACAAGCCATTCACACCGGCTCGCTCTCTCTTGACTTAGCCCTTGGTATTGGCGGCGTTCCGCGCGGACGTATCGTTGAGATCTTTGGCCCTGAATCCTCGGGTAAAACCACCGTGGCTCTGCACATCTTGGCAGAGGTGCAAAAGTCGGGCGGCACGGCAGCGTTCATCGATGCCGAGCACGCACTCGACCCCGTTTATGCCAAGGCTCTCGGCGTTGACATCAACGAGCTGCTCGTATCCCAACCCGACTGCGGTGAGGATGCCCTCGAAATTTGCGAAGCGCTCGCTCGCTCGGGTGCAGTAGATGCTATCGTTATCGACTCGGTAGCTGCTCTTGTTCCTCGCCAAGAGATTGAGGGCGATATGGGTCAATCGATGGTCGGCGTTCAAGCAAGAATGATGTCGCAAGCAATGCGCAAGCTCTCGGGCGTTATCTCCAAGAGCAACTGCGTTGTTGTTTTCATTAACCAAATTCGTGAAAAAGTTGGCGTAATTTACGGCAATCCCGAAACCACCCCCGGTGGACGCGCACTCAAGTTCTTTGCATCGGTTCGCATCGATATCCGCAAAACCGAGCAGCTCAAGGACGGCAACGATGTTTACGGCAACCACGTCAAGTGCAAAATCGTTAAAAACA
>JAZRKS010000191.1:0-5149 GCA_045646445.1 Eubacteriales bacterium
CTTGCTTTTGCATGCTATTTGCGATGCTCTTTTAGGTGCTGCAGCACTGGGAGATATCGGGGGGCATTTTCCCGATAGCGATCCCAACCTTAAGGATATCGACAGCCGCGTTCTTTTGTTGCGTACAGCCGAGCTGATACGCGAAAAAGGATGGCAGATTGGCAACATCGATGCCACCGTTGTAGCACAGGCACCTCGCCTTTCCCCCTACATTGAACAAATGAGGGAGAATGTTGCAACCGTGCTTTCTCTCCCCACCGATACCGTCAACGTAAAGGCAACCACCGAGGAGCATCTCGGCTTTACCGGCGAAGGACTTGGCATTGCGGCTCATGCCGTCTGTCTCCTTTTTCGCGCGTAAAGAAAGTATCCACCGCAACGGAACGTAAGCCCTTACATCCTTTATCTTTTCTCTCCCATCCGCGCGTGTGATACGAGTCTTTGGTAGTATAGTATGCTCTGTTTCCCTATTTTGACAAAATTCTACACGCATTATGCAAGCTTTGCAAGAAAGGATTGTTTATGATTTATATTGCGCCCTCTTTATTGGCGGCTGATTTCGCCAATTTGCAGTCGGAAATCAAGCAGATGGCCGATGCCGGTGCTAATTATCTTCATTTGGACGTGATGGACGGTGCCTTTGTGCCCAACATCAGCTTTGGTGCACCCGTTATTGCCGCCTTGCGTCCGCACAGCAATCTGATCTTTGACGTGCATTTGATGATCAACGAGCCCATTCGCTACATTGACGACTTTGTAAAGGCGGGCGCTGATATCATTACCGTTCACCTGGAGGCTTGCCAAGATCTTGACGCTACCATTGCAAAGATCAAAAAGCGCGAGCTGCGATGCGGTGTGGCAATCTCCCCCGCAACTCCCGTAGAGCTTTTGTTGCCTTATCTTTCCAAAATTGATATGGCACTGATTATGACTGTTGTTCCCGGCTTTGGCGGTCAGGCACTCATTCCCGAAACCTTGGAAAAGGTTCGCACAGTGCGCCGCTATGCAAAAAATATGGGGCTGAAGCTTGACGTGCAAGTTGATGGCGGTATCAAAACCGAAAACGTACATCTCGTTACCGAGGCAGGCGCAAACATTGTTGTTGCAGGCTCTTCCATCTTCGGTGCAAAAAAGCCGCGTGAGGTCATTACAAAAATGAGAAAGATCGCCGAGGAATTTCCTTGGCAGGATAAATAATATTAAATATAAATAAAAAAGGTCGTTTTTTGCGACCTTTTTTTGTGGAAATATTGACATTTCCTTCATATTATGATATAATAAATCTCTATCTTAAAGAAAGGAGAAAAAAGATGCTGGATAAATTGCACGAAATGCTATCGGGCATGCCCCCCGTTGCAACGGTCATTATATCAATTGCTTGCATGCTGTTTTTTGGCTTTGCAATGACGCGCTTGACAAAGCTTTTGCGCCTGCCAAACGTAACGGCTTATATTTTGGCGGGTATTCTCATAGGCCCTTACTGCCTGGATTTGATCCCCTCAAACGTTGTGCAAGGCATGGATTTCCTCTCGGACATCGCACTGGCTCTGATCTCCTTTACAACCGGTGAATTCTTCAAGGTTTCTATTTTGAAAAAGAACGGCCCACGCGTGGCTCTCATTACACTTTTTGAGGCAGGCGTGGCATCAGCCATTATTTTTGTTCTTTCTTATTTCATTTTACGCTTGCAGCTTGGATTTTCCATCGTGCTGTCGGCACTTGCCGCGGCAACCGCGCCTGCCTCCACTATGATGACCATTCGCCAAACGGGTGCAAAGGGAGACTTTGTAAACACCCTTTTGCAGGTTGTGGCACTGGATAATATTGTGGCACTCCTCGCATACGGAATTGCCATCTCCGTTGCCGTCTCGCTCGGCTCGGGTGAGAGCATTTCAGCAAGCAGTGTTTTGATGCCGCTCGCTTCTAACCTTGGTGTTCTTCTCCTTGGTGGATTATTTGGCGTATTTATGAAGCTTTTGATGCCCAAAAAACGCTCCACCGACAACCGCTTGATCATCTCCATTGCTCTTTTGTTCGCGTTCTGCGGTGTTTGTGCACTGTTTGATATTTCTCCTCTGCTTGGTTGCATGTCGATGGGTACCGTTTACATCAACATTTCGGGTGACGATAAGCTTTTCAAGCAGCTCAACTACTTCAGTCCCCCTATTCTCTTGCTGTTCTTCGTTCGTTCCAGCGTTAACTTCCGTTTGGATACGCTGTTTTCGTCGGTTGGTTCGATTGGCGCACTCCCCTTAATCGTTGTTGGTCTCTTGTACTTTGGCGTGCGTATTCTCGGCAAGTATGCGGGCGCGTTTGTTGGCTCGATTCTTGCGGGCAAGGAAAAACGCGTGCGCAATTTGTTGGGTCTTGCACTCATTCCCCAAGCGGGCGTTGCCATTCCCTTGGCAGCTACGGGTGCACGTGCACTCGGCGGCGAGGTTGGACTTGCGCTTGAGACCGTTATTCTCGCATCTGCTATTCTGTATGAAATCGTTGGTCCTGCATGTGCAAAGCTTTCGCTTTACTATTCAGGCGCGTATTCTAACAAGCTCGAAGATCTTGTGCCCGAAGAGGAGCTTGCTCCCACCGATAAGCCGCGCACCGAGGTTGAGCTTTTGATTGAACGCATTCAAAAGATTCAAGAGCAGATTCCCCCTGTTCCCCTCAATGAAGAAAACGAAGAGGCCTTTGACGAAGCCGCCGAAGAACATTATGCGGCAACTCGCCCTTCGATGCGGCATCTTCACAGCAACAAAAAATAAAGGAGAATTGATATGATCGATCCTATTGCCAATCTGCTTGGTGCTTGGGCAACCGAGCTCAATGCTTTTTCTATTATTTTGCGTATCGCCCTCTCGCTTTTGCTCTCCGCTTACCTCGGATTTGAGCGCTCCTCTAAACGTCACGCCGCGGGTTTGCGTACCTTTATGGTCGTCTCTCTTGCAACCACCATTGCAATGCTCCTTGACCTGTATTTGCTCAACGGTGTGCAAAGTGGACTTTACCTCATTTCTGCCGCAAGCATTATTGCGGTTGCCATCATTACCGTAAACTCTATTTTGTATAGCTCCCGTAGCCAAATCAAGGGCCTTACAACCTCTGTTGCTCTTTGGGCAAGTGCAATTCTCGGTCTTTGCGTCGGTGCCGGCTTCTATACCGTTACGCTTGTTTCTTACATCGCGTTTATTTGCACTCTTTCGGTATTCCCTCGTATGGAGCGTTATTTCAAAAACCGTTCTAATCACTTTGAGGTGCATTTGGAGCTTAAAAACATCGCATACCTGCAAAACTTTGTTACCACTATTCGTGAGCTTGGAATGAAGATTGACGATATTGAAATGAACACCGCTTACCAACATTCGGGCTTGAGTGTATATTCCATTTCGATTTCTATTAGTAGCCAAGAGCTCAAGAAGTACAAAACGCACAGCCAAATTATTGAGGCGTTGCGCTCCCTCGATTACATCTATCACATCGAAGAGATGGTTTGATTGTATAAAAATAAGCCCTGCGTGTCAAGCACGCAGGGCTGTTTTTGTGTCTTTTATTTTGCGGTTGTTTCCTTTTTTTCAACAATCTTTTTGATAACAAACAGAGTTGCAATCGTAAAAGTGACACCGATAGGAAGGCAGATCCACGCGTTTTGAATGAATCCTGCAAGAATGAACATTACAAAGGAAATCCCTGCCACAGTAATGGCATACGGCATTTGTGTGGAAACGTGGTTGATATGGTTGCACTCGGCTCCTGCAGAGGACATAATGGTCGTATCCGAAATAGGCGAGCAGTGGTCACCGCAAACAGCACCTGCCAAGCAAGCAGACATACTGATGATGAGAATGGGATCGCCGGCGCCAAACATATAGGTAACGATGGGAATCAGGATGCCAAAGGTTCCCCACGAGGTACCCGTTGCAAATGCAAGCACACAAGCAACCAAGAAGATGATAGCGGGCAAGAAGAGATTCAGCTCTGCCGCAGCACTGTTCATCAGGTCTGCTACAAAGTATTTAGCGCCCATAAGGGATGTGATATTCTTGAGTGCGGTTGCAAAGGTGAGAATAAGGATTGCGGGAACCATTGCAATAAAGCCGGAAGGAACACATTCCATCATGCCCTTGAGTGTCATCGAGTTACGGAATGCATAATAGATCATTGCAATCACCAAGGTGATCAAGCCACCCCAAGGAAGTGCTACGGTTGCATCTGTGTTGGAGAAGGCGGTAATAAAATCTTCACCATCGAGAACACCGCCGTTGTAAACCAATGCAAATACGCAAACAACAATCAGTACGGCAATCGGGAAAATCAGGTCGATGATCTTACCCTTTTCGGAAGGAGTAACAGGTTGCGACTCTGCTCGCTCGCCCGTTGTGTAAAGATCTCCGTTGTGGATAGCATTGAATTCGTGTGTTCTCATAGAGCCGTAGTCAAAGCCCAGAACAGCAAGACCAATGATGAATACAAATGTCAGGAGCGAATAAAAATTGAACGGGATGGCGGAAATGAAGAGATCGAGTCCCTTTCCATCCTCGGCGTACTGTGAAACGGCTGCCGCCCAGCTGGAAATCGGTGCGATCATACAAATGGGAGCCGCAGTAGCATCGATGAGATAAGAAAGCTTTGCACGGGAAATCTTGTGTGCATCGGTTACGGGGCGCATAACAGAACCAACGGTAAGGCAGTTGAAATAGTCATCGACAAAAATCAACACACCCAAAACAAAGGTGGCGAGAATAGCCCCTACGCGGGTCTTGATGTGGGTTTGTGCCCACTTGCCAAATGCCGCAGAGCCGCCTGCTTTGTTAATAAGTGCCACAAGAATGCCAAGCTCAACCAAGAAGATGAAGATTCCTGCCGTATCACTAACGGCGGGGATAAGTGCCTCGGTGAGAGCGGCGTCAATGGTGGTGATGGGGTTAAAGTTGGTATAGAGCAAAGCACCGGAAACAATACCGATAAAGAGCGAGCTATATACCTCCTTTGTAATCAGAGCAAGCCCAATGGCAATAACGGGCGGAATAAGTGCCCAGAAGTTGCCGCGAACCTGTGCGGTGCCCCCGCAGGTTTCGCATGCTTCCCCGTCGACAAGGCCGGTAGAATGACAGTCAATGCAAGCTACCTCGCTCATAGCACCGCCGGTAACGCC
>JAZRKS010000192.1:0-7611 GCA_045646445.1 Eubacteriales bacterium
GGTTGCAAGCGATTGCTCGTCAAGCTCGCGGGGATTGTTCAAGTCAAAGTCGGGATAGATTGCCATGCCAAGCACCGCGCCCGTTTGCACGTTCATTACAATGCCTGCCGCACGGTTTTGTCCGCCCGATTCAAGGTATGCATTTTGCAGCTGCTCTTCCAGTGCAGACTGTACAAAAACGTCGATGGTCGTGTTCACGTTGTAACCGTCCTGCGCGGGAATATATTCCTTGAACGCATACGGCATTTCGTTGCCCGAGGAATCGCGTGCCGTAATGTAGCGGCCATTGGTTCCCGAGAGCATTTTGTTGTATTGGAATTCCAAGCCGTAAAGTCCCGTGCCGTCACTTCCCGTAAAGCCAAGCGTGTGAGAAGCCAATGCCGAATAAGGATAGTGGCGTGTGTAGGTGCTTTCCAAATAGATCATTTGTTCAAGATCGTATTCGTCGATAAAAGCACGAACGAGATCGGCGGTATCTTCGTCAACCTCACGTGCAACGGTGCGGTCGAGATATTTGGTGTAGGTGGTTTGCTTGAGAACGAAATCGTAAGAAACACCGAGGAGCTTGGAAAGGTTTTCGGAAATGAGTGTATCGAGTTGAATGTTACTCCCCTCCGCGTTGTGCAAGCCTTGCGCGCGCGCGATAGAAGAAGGCGACAGAAAAACGCGATAGGTGGTGACGTTGGTTGCCAAGAGCACACCGTTGGCGTCGTAGATGTTGCCACGGGATGCATTGACGGAAGATTCGGTGGTGATCTGCTCCAAAACCTTTTGTCTGTAGTGCTCATATTTTACCGTTTGCAACAAAAAAATACGCACCAAAAGAGCAGAAAAGAGCAAAACCGCAATCCCCAACAGTATGGCTGCGCGCCCTACCGTTTTTGGATGAAGATTGCCTTCGCTCCCAGCTTTTTGTACTGCTTTTTTCTCTTCCATTTTGCCACTCCTTTCCCGTTATTTGTGCAGGAAAAGCGAGGCAAATACTCCTCGCTTTTCCATGCTCTTTTATATTATGAAGAGAGTGGCACAATTATGATATATGCCGATTATTTCAATCCAATTGCGCTCAAAATAGCGGAAATTCCAACCGTTTCTTGCTTCTTCTCTTCAAATACCTCGATGGAATCGCCGGAACCCATAGAAAGGTACTGCATTTTTACGTATTTTTCCTCAACCATGCCAAACTCCTCGGTGGCAATGTCGCGAATGGCCAAAAGGTCATTTTTGACGTTCAGCTCGGACTGCAGATCCGAAACCTCGCCTGCAAGCTCGGTAAGCTCGACCGTGAGTTGGCTGACACGCTTTTCTCCGTGATGGATCATAACAGAGCTTGCAACAATGAGCATCAAGGATACGGCAACCGCAATGATTGCGGCAAAAGCGGAAAGAGGAAACCGACGCGTCCCCGGCGTGGTGTCGACGGGTGAAAAATCGAACCATGCAGGGGCCGACGTGCGGATAAATTGAACGGTTTTTGCAGGCAAACGCCTGATTTGTGCAGGAAGTGCCGCGATTTTTTCCTTCAGGGTGACCTGCTCCTCGTATTTGACTACGGAATGGCAGGCTTTTTCATTTTCGCCCGAAAGAACGCTTTCGTCACTTGCGGGAAGGACGGAAAAGTCCTCGCCTCTTGTGCGGATAGCGCGTGTTTCGTTGAAGTATTGGATCAAATCCTTACCCGACATTGCCTCTTTGCCGCGGCGATAACGGCCGTTAACGGCTGCATCGCTCATGGAAGAAAGGCGGTATGCCCCAGGGGCTAACTTGCGGGTCTCATTCTCTTTTTTTATCTGTTGGGCATTTTGCTCGGCAACCGCTTTGGCTATGCCGCGTGCCACAAACTTTTGGGTAATGGCCTCTACCTCTTGCGTGGCACTGACCTCAAGCATACGACCGGCAGAGGCGCTATTCAGTTGTGTCTCTTGGCGGTTCATAGCTTGGTTCCCTTCTATTTATAATATGGCTTAAAGCTTTTCGGCAATGCGAAGCTTTGCACTGTGTGAGCGAGAGTTGACTGCCAGCTCCTCGGTGGAGGGCAAAATAGGCTTCTTTGTCAAAATATTCACCCGAGGCTTGTTGCCGCATACGCAAACCGGAAAGTTCTTGGGGCAGGTACAACCGCCTGCCAAGGAGTTAAAGGTTTGCTTGACGATGCGATCCTCAAGCGAGTGGAAGGTGATGATGACGATGCGCCCCCCCTTGTTTAAGAGGGACACGGCGGACTTGATTGCCGGAGCAATCACATCAAGCTCTGCGTTGACCTCAATGCGTAACGCTTGAAAGGTTCGCATTGCCGGATGGTGTCCGCCATCTCCGTGGCGCGCAGGTACGGAACGTTTGATGATCTCAACCAGTTCCCCTGTGGTCTCGATCGGTGCCGTAAGCCTAGCGCGGATAATATTTGATGCGATGCGGGAAGAAAAACGTTCTTCACCGTATTCGAAGAGGATACGTCTGAGCGCTTCCTCGGAGTATTCGTTTACAATTTTTTTAGCAGTCAGCGTTTTGGTTGCGTCCATGCGCATATCCAAGGGCGCATCTGCACGGTAAGAAAAGCCGCGCTCTGCCGTATCCAATTGATAAGAAGACACGCCAAGGTCAAGAAGAAGTCCGTCGATGTGCTCAATGCCGCGCTCCTCGCAAACTCTTGCAAGGTCACAGAAATTGCTATGCACCACCTCTGCTCTTTCGCCAAAGCGAGCGAGCCGCTCGGTAGCAACGGCTACTGCCGTGGCATCCTGATCGAGTGCCAAAAGCTTGCCGCCCTTGGCAAGGTGAGAAGCGATAACGGAGCTGTGCCCCGCACCCCCTGCCGTTCCGTCGATGTAAATGCCGTCGGGGCGAAAAGCAAGACCTTCGATACATTCATTCAGCAGTACCGAATAATGCGAAAACGCGATGTGCTCTTCCATTGCCCTTCTCCTTACATCTTTTTCTTACTATTTATTAAAGTCCAAGCTCCTCGAGCTCACCGATCAGCTCGGCAAGGTCGATTTCTGCCTTGTTTGCATCGTAAGTGGATTCAGCCCAAATTTCGGCGTATTCGCCGCAGCCGACAACCACAATGTTGCGCTCGATTGCCGCATACTCAACAAGCTCCTGCGGAATGACCACTCTGCCCTGCGAATCGGGCGTTACTTGTGTAAGAGATGCGTGTAAGAAGCGCAGGATCTTTTCGGAAAGCTTACGGTTTTGTGCCTTCAGAGGAGCGATGTATTCCTCCCACCCTGCAAGCGAATAAACCTTGAGACACTTCTCACGAATGTCCTTGGCGACAACAAAGGTCTCACCAAGCTCTTCGCGCAATTTTGCAGGCATAAAAACTCTGTTTTTGCTATCTTTGCTATGCCGATATTCTCCGCCGAACATAGAGGGTGTCTCCTTTCCTAAATTTTGGAAGAAAAACGGTGAATTTGCTCCACTTTGAAACACTTTACACCACTTTGCTCCACTTCTGCATACATTATAACCTATTTTTTTGAATTTGGCAAGGGGTTTTTGAAAAAAAGTTTAAAAAATTTTCGATTTTTTTCGTTTTTTTTCATCACTTTTGCACGACTGCAAAAAAGGTTGATTTTTTGATGTTTTTTTGTCTTTTTGCGAGTTCTTTTTTGAAAAAAAGTTTTAAAAATCGCCGCAAAAGAACTTGACGGATATATGAAAATATGTTATACTTAATTAGATAGACTATTTTGAGTTTTATACTCTTGACGAAAGAAGGATTTTAGAATGGAACGTGATATGGAGCTCTTTGAGGCACTCTACCTTTTACGCCAAAAAATAAGAGAACGCGAAAAAGCAAAAACGGGCAGAACCCCTACGGTTTGCCCCGATGATGCATTGCGCGAAATGGTTCGTCTGATGCCCCAAAAGGCCTCGGACTTTTATAGCATTGCAGGTGTTGGACCTGCGTTTGTGGAGAACTTTGCACACGAATTTCTTGCCGTTATTAACGGCGGCAAGACAGAGAATGATGCAGAACCGGTTGCAGATCACGTAGAGGAAACTCTGCGTGAGCTTTCCAAAAAGCTTATCAACATCAACAAAACCAATCGCATGCTCTTTTTGCCCAAGCTGGCGGCAAAATATGCGGTTGACCTGTTTGATGCAAACGGCCGCTACAACCCGCTCGATATTCTCTTCTCCTCTACAGAGCCCATGGTAATCTCCGAGGCAACCGACCAAGATCTGCCCCGCACCAACCCCGCTCGCGAGAGATATAAGAATCTCGTTAACCTCATTCGTGAAAGCACACGCGATATGCGTGACAAGGGTCAAAACGATCTTTATATCGGTTATCCCTTTGTGCAAGGCTGCCTTTCCAACGGTGAGTTTGGCATTCGCGCTCCCCTGTGCCTCTTCCCTGTAGTGCTTGACAGAAACACTACCTCTATTTCCATCTCCCTTGACCCCACGCGTGACATCGTATACAACAGCACACTGATTTTGGCACACTACAAGTTCAACAGCATTACAACCCCCATGCCCGACTGTGTGCCCGAGGAGATCAACCCCGATACCTTCCTGCAAGGACTCCTAGACTTCTACGCTTCCAACGATATTCGCATTGAATACAACAGTGACGAGCTCAAGAAGTTTACCGAGTACCCCGGTGAATCCTTCCCCAAATACGCGCGCGGCACGCTCAAGCTCGTGCACAACATTGTAGTTGGCAAGTTCCCTGCTTACTCCAACTCCATTCAACGCGACTTTGAGCAAATTTTGAACAAGGGTCTTATCAACCGCTTGGTTTCCGACCTCGTATCCGACTACGGTTCTACCGATTTTTACTCCGACCACGATAACAGCAATCCCGATTTGGATGCTTTTGACACCAAAAAGTCCATTCCCGAGGATTCGCTCGTTTATATCAACGCACTCAACTCGGCGCAGGAGACTGTTCTGCACGCGCTCAACACCACCGATGAATTGGTTGTTGAGGGCCCTCCCGGCACGGGTAAATCGCAAACCATTACAAGCTTGATCACCCAGTTTGTAAACCAAGGCAAAAACGTTTTGATGGTTTCGGAAAAGAAGACCGCGCTTGACGTTGTTTATTCGCGTCTCGGTACCCTCTCCCGCTATGCGGTTATGATGGACGATGCAAACAACAAAAACCTCTTCTACGGTCAGCTTGAGCGTCTGCTCCTGAGCACCGATGCAAACGCGCCCATCGAGGCACCCGATCTCTCCCCCATTTCTGCTGAGATCGATGCCGACGTGGCAACCCTTGAAATTATTGCTGATAAGCTCTTTACCCCCGGCGAGTTTGGTGTGGCTCCCTACAAGCTCTATATGGAGAACCGCCGCATCAATTTGCAAAACCACGAGCAGATCAAGACTTACAAGACCATTCGCACGGTCATCACCGACGAATTGCTCCACCTCAACTATGACGAGATCTCGGCAATTCACAAAAAGTTCGCTAACGGACAGCTGACCAACAGTCTTGACCACTATCAACTTACCATTGAGCGCTACCCGTGGTTCTTAAAGATGAAGGACGATCTTTCCAACTACGATCTCATTCTCTTTACCGATGCCATTGATGAAATGATCCTTAAGGTTGACGAGTGGAGAAACCAATCCTTTATGAAGCGTCAAACCTCCAAAGGACGCCTCACCAAGGAGATTCAAAACCTGACCAAGGCATACTTCCAAAAGGCAGGCGGCAACTACACCGTTCGCCTGATGATGGAGCAGCCCGAGGCAGTAAAGCAGAGCTTGAAGGAATTCACCGCGGGCTATGCAAACCTCAAGCCCGTTGTGATGAGCTTGACCGCGCACGAAAACCTCTACCTTGCTGCTTTGCGCAAGATCCACAAAATTTGCGGCGGCACGGTTACCGAGTGGAACGATGAGCTCTACAACACCATTCTGTTTGAGTACATTCAAAAGTTTGAGAGTGAAAACCGCACGCTCATCCCCAAGGTTGATTCCTTTGAAAAGATCATCTCCACCATGGAGAACAATATCAAAATTAAGCAAGACCTCTCCCGTCAACGCATCACAAAGCTTTTGGCAGATGATATCAAGTATATCACCACCTCCAAGCGCAAGGGTGAGATCAGCCGCGCGATTGAGAGCCGCAGACGCAGCAGCGTAACCAAGTTTGTTCAAAAGTTCGATTTCGAGCTCTTCAAGGCGCTCAAGATTTGGTTGATGACTCCCGATGCGGTATCCGAGGTCCTTCCCCAACAGAACGATTTGTTCGACCTCGTTATTTTCGACGAGGCATCGCAGCTTTACATTGAGAGAGGCATTCCCTCCATTGCCCGTGCAAAGAAGGTTGTTATTGCGGGTGACCACAAGCAGCTCCGTCCCTCCAGCCTTGGCGACGGTCGCTTTGATCTTGAGGATATGCTTGATGAGGATGCGGAAATTTCTGCAGCACTTGAGGAAGAAAGCCTTCTCGACCTGGCTCGCTTCCGCTACCCCGACGTGCTCCTGAACACGCACTACCGTTCCAAGTACGAGGAGCTTATCGACTTCTCGAACTACGCATTCTATAAAGGAAGACTTTTTGTTGCTCCCAACACCGATAAGCCCGAAAAGCCCCCCATTGAGGTTCACCAAGTTACCGACGCCGTATGGCAAGGCCGTGCAAACCGCAAAGAGGCAGAGCGCGTTGTTGAGCTCATTAAGGAGTTCTTTGCAACAAGACAAAACAACGAGACCATTGGCGTTATCGCATTCAACGTATCGCAACGCGATATGATTTATGACGTGATTGATGAAGAATCGGTGAAGGATCCCAAGTTCGGCTCCATTGTTCGCGCGGAAATGAACCGCAAGGACAACGGTGAGGACACCGGCTTCTTTGTTAAGAACATTGAAAGCGTACAGGGTGATGAGCGCGACGTAATCATGTTCTCTATCGGCTACGCCAAGAACACAAGCGGACGCCTCATTCACAACTTTGGTTGGCTCAACCAAAAGGGTGGCGAAAACCGCCTCAACGTTGCCATCAGCCGTGCAAAGAAGAAGATTCACATTGTGACATCCTTCCGCCCTGCCGAGCTGATGCTGGACGACGCAAAGAACGACGGTCCTCGCATTCTGAAGAGATACCTCGAGTACGCCTTTGCGGTCAGCCGCGAGGATCACGATGAGGCAGAAATGATCCTGCGCTCCTTTGGCGAGACCTACGGCATTGTTGCCGCTCCGCTGGAGACCGAGTTTGCACAAAGAGTTGCCGATGCTCTGCGCGAAAAGGGCTACGACATTGATACCCAAGTTGGTATTGGTGGCTACCGCATTGACATTGCCGTTCGCAAGGGTGGCAAGTACGTGCTTGGCATTGAGTGCGACGGTAAGCTTTACAGCGTGGCATCCTCTGCCCGCGAACGCGATTACCACCGCCAAAAGTACCTTGAATCCCGTGGTTGGAAGATCAAGCGTATTTGGAGCATGGACTGGTGGAGAGATCAGCAACGCGAGATTTACAACATTTGTGAGATCGTGGATGCTCTGTAATCAATAAAAACAACAAAATCCCCGAGCAAGTGAAAAATTCACTTTGCTCGGGGATTGGTTTTATTTAAGTACTAAATGATTTTACCTTTAAAAACTTTTTCAAATTCCTCTAAAGTACCGTTGGTCAGTAAATCT
>JAZRKS010000193.1:0-5219 GCA_045646445.1 Eubacteriales bacterium
AGCATGCCCTATGCACATGCATACTGCAGCGACGGTGTTAAGACCGATTCTTTGGCATTCACCGTTAACGTAGAAAAGGCTGGTCTTTATGAGCTGGCAGTTCACATTCGTCTGAAGGACCAAAAGGAACGTGGTGCAACCATCATCGTTAACGAAGGTACTGCAAACGAGCAAAAGATCCCCGTAACCTATGGTTGGGCAACCGCTGACGAAGCAGTTATGGTTCGTGACTGCGACCTCCTCCAAAGTGCATACTACACCGGTTTGATTCTCGCTCTCCAAGAGGGTGAAAACACCATCACCATTCGTGTTGCTGACGGCGTTTCCAAGAGCCAACACTTCAGAGATCTGTACCTCGTTTGGTCTGCTGATCTTCCCGCAGAAGAAGAGCCCGCAGGTCCCCAAACTCTGACCGTTGAAGAAGCTATCGCAATGGGTATCACCTACGAGAAGAACGCATACAGCCAAGAGTTCTATCTTGTAACCATTACTCTTAACCAACAAGTTAACCCCAACGGCTTTGCAAGAGGCAACCTTGGTGGTGACCTCGTTCTCAGCGTTGCTGGCGGTTACCTCACCGGTGATGCAGAAGGTTCCATCGCTCTCGGCGATACCGTTACCTTCTTGGCACAAGTTGGTTGCGTAAACTCCGCTACCACCTCTACCGGCAAGGAAGCTCGTCTCTTTAACGTAACTGTTATTGAGGTTGTTAAGCCCCAAGCATAATTTTAACTGTTAAAAGTTAATAACTTGCAATAAAAGCAAGGCAACGGCTCTGCCGTTGCCTTGCTCTTTTTTGTTAAAAATCTGCGTTTTTTGAGATACGTATTGCAAAATACTCTTGAAAAAGCCCCAAAAATGTGCTATAATAAAGATAATGGGAAACTATGCAAACAAATTGAAAGAAATGTGAGGTGCTCTTATGCGCAAAAAGCCAACCATTGCCCTGATGTACGATTTTGATAAAACCCTGTGCGATCAGGATATGCAAAACTATACCTTTATCCCCAACTTGGGTATGACGCCCTCCGAGTTTTGGGGCAAGGTGGAAACCTATCGAAAAAAGCACTATATGGAAGGCATTCTCGGCTATCTCTTTTGCTCCGTGAAGCTTTGCGAGGAAAAGGGCATTGACGTCACCAAGGAATATCTGCGTTCCACGGGCAAGGACATTCGCTTCTACAAGGGTGTTCTCAACTGGTTTGAGCGCATCAATCTCTTTGGCGAATCGATTGGCGTTAACATTGAGCACTACGTTATTTCCAGCGGTATCAAGGAGATCATCGAGGGCTCGGAGATCAGCAATCGTTTCAAAAAGATCTTTGCTTGCCAATACCATTTTGACGAGGACGGCAAGGCAATCTGGCCCAAGATCGCCATCAACTACACCCAAAAAACGCAATACGTGTTCCGTATTTCCAAGGGCGTTTACGATGAGACCGAAAACAAAAAGGTTAACGACAAGGTTCGCGAGCGCGAAATTCCTTATCAAAATATGATCTATTTTGGCGACGGTATTACCGACATTCCCTGCATGACGCTTATCAAAAAGCAGGGCGGTGTATCTATTGCTGTTTACCAAAAAGGGGAGAAGAACAAGGTTACCGACCTGCTTCTTGACGACCGTGTAAACTACATTTGCTCCGCCGATTACCAAGAGGGCGGCGATCTTGACTCCTTGGTGAAGTGCATCATTCAAGAAAAGGCTCTCACGCACAAGCTGCAGCTCAAGCAAAGAGAGCAACGCCGCCGCGAGTCCAAGAACCAAAACAGCTAAGGAGCAAGAAATGGAGCTTTGGGATCTTTACACAAAGGATCGCGAGAGGACCGGCAAAACGATGGTACGTGGAGCCAAGCATCCGGCAGGATTTTACCGTTTGGTTGTTCACGTTTGCATTTTTAACAGCCGAGGGGAGATGCTGATACAAAGGCGTCAGCTTACCAAATTTGGTTGGCCCGGGCTTTGGGATGTTACCGCAAGCGGCAGCGTGATTGCGGGCGAAACAAGCGGAGGGGCTGCCGAGCGCGAGGTGCGTGAGGAGCTTGGGGTGTCGATTCCGTTTGCCGATCTGCGCCCTGCTCTAACGATTCATTTTCCCGAGGGCTTTGGTGACGTTTATTTGATCGAGCGCGACCTCAATATAGATGCCCTGACGCTGCAAGCCGAAGAGGTGATGGGCGCCAAATGGGCAAGCGAGAGTGAAATTATGGAAATGCTCTCGCGCGGCGAGTTTATTCCATACGTCAAGGATTTTGTTGGATTGCTCTTTTATTTGCGCAATCACGCAACCCTGCACACCGCGCCCGACCTGACAAGAGAATAAGCAAAAAAGCGGCAACGAGCTTCGTTGCCGCTATTTTCTTAATTTTAGATAAAAAGAACTGAAGGGCAGATGTTGAAATACAAGGTGAATTATGTTATAATAAGAGAAAAGAAAGGACGGTGTGAGATATGTCTAAAACAAATTACCGCGCAAAAATGGCAGATACCATCCTCGATAGCCCAAAGGGAACCATCATCTTTGGCGTAATCACCGTTTTGTTCGGGCTCCTCTTTGGCTTTGTACTTACGGGAAATACCGAGCCGGCATCTCGCAACGATGCGTTGGTATATGAGGGGAAATTTGAAAAATACCGCGAGGGCAGAAATTCGAGCACCCTCTGTTTCGCCGACGGCTCCGAGCAGGAGCTCTATCCGCACACCCTAAAAGGGGAGGTAGTCGAACGTTTAGAGTCGCTTCCACAAGGAACAAAGCTCTATTTGTTGATCAACCCAAACACCTATTACGTAGCTGAGCTTCGCACAGAGAGCGAGGAGATCCTCAATTTTGAAGCAACACAAAAGGAGATCGACGATTATCAAATCGGGTACACGGTCATTGGCATCGTAGTTGCCTGCGGTGGCGTATTTTTGATTGTATATGGCTGTGTGATGGGAAAGCACGAAAAGAAAAAGACCGAGAAAAAGATCGTAAAAGACGTCGCACGAAAAACACCTCTGCGACCGGCAAGCGAGGGCAAGGCACGCATCCTGCTGGAAACGCAAAAAGGAAAGTACAACATCTGTTATCGCCGCGTAGGGCGTGTTAACGAGCTTGTTATCAACGGCGAGGTGTGGGATGAATATGTGGCTGCTATTGAGTTTGAGCACTGTCTTTCTGCTGTTGTTGACGGCAACAAGATCGAGGCAAGGTATAGCGATGACAACTACAGTTACATTGCCTTTAACGGACACTGGATTGCCGAGAAAAAGAGATGGATATAAAAAGACGGTAACGATATTCGTTACCGTCTTTTTATCATTTTTATTTCTCTTCCTCAAGAGGGTACTTAGGCTTGGGGAGGTTCCAGCGCAGGAAGGATGCCAAAAAGCGGAGCGTGATAACGACTGCCGCGCCGGCAACGGTTGCAATCAAAGCACCCAAATAAATGTGTGCAAGGTAGGCAACGATCGCGCCCGCGATGGATGCGCAAGCATAAAAATGCTTAACAAAAATTTTGGGCAGGTTCATGGAGAACACGTCGCGCAAAACGCCGCCGCCAACACCCGTGATCACGCCCAAAAAGATGGCGGTAAAGGCATTGGGGTTGGGAATGTTTGCAAAGCACGCATTTACACCCACAACGGTGAACACGCCAAGACCGACCGAGTCGGCGATCATCAGGGAGAGTGCCTGCACCTTATGCTTATTGCGCGCAAAGAATTTTTGAATGATGGGCAGATATGTGATTGCGGGAATAACAAGTCCAAGCACTGCTTGCAAGGGGTTGACAAATGCCGCAGGGGGAGTAACACCCAAAATGAGGTCACGAATGATGCCGCCGCCGATCGCGGTGGTCATACCAAGCACGCACGCGCCAAAAATGTCCATTTCCTTTTTCATCGCGGTCAAGGCACCCGAAAGAGAAAAGGCAATGACACCAATGATTTCAAATATAAAAATGACAGAGTCCATAAAATCTCCTTTTATGTCTAACAGTAAGTAGAATTTATCTTGCCCTAACAGTATAGCACAAACAAACACAAAAAGCAACAACAAAATGCAATTGCAAGAAAAAAACATATCACATTTTCAAGAAAAAACGCAAATTTCCAAGACGTGCGAACAAGATTTCTCAACACGCGCAGCTATCACAAAAATAATAGGAACGCCCCGCGGTTATCCTCTTGCACAAAAGCACAATTTGTGGTATACTATAGCAAAGAGCTTTTATGTTGGGAGAGGAACACAAAAATGAAAAGAAAGAAAATTGTGATTATAATAGCGGCGGCAGTGCTGCTTTTTGCATTGGGAGGTTGTGCTTTTGCGGTGATTCAACACTACCGTGAGATAGCCAAAACAGGATTGCAGACCAACATTCCCAATGGGTTTGGCAAAGAGGCGGTGGTTATCCTTTTGGCAGGGCAGTCGAATGCCGCAGGGTGCAGCCACGACGAATACTTAAAAAAGAATGTCTCCCTCGAGCAATATGCCGAGTATGAAAAAGGATATGACAACGTCTATATCAACTACTTTGCATCGGGCACCAACCAATCGGATGGATTTGTTAAGTGTAAGGCGCGTCAAGGCGAGTTTGGAACCTGCTTTGGTCCCGAGCTTGGTCTGGCAGAAAAGCTGAACGAGCTCTATCCAGACAAAACCTTTTTCATCATCAAATATGCGTGGGGCGGCACCAATCTCTATGAGCAATGGCTCTCTCCCTCAAGCGGAGCGACGGGCCCTCTTTACCACAGCTTTGTCGAGTACGTCAAAAACAGCATCCGCTATTTGGAGCTGAAAAACTATAAGGTAAACATTGAGGGAATGTGCTGGATGCAAGGCGAGGCAGACTCGATGGAGGACGAAAGCACCCAAAATTACGACGAACACTTGAGCAACCTCATCAGCGATATTCGCGCGGAATTTTCCGACTACGCGTCAAATGACGGCATCGCATTCATCGATGCTTACATTGCCGCGACCATCTTTTGGAAGAACTATATCGCACTCAACGAGGCAAAAAAAGCGGTGGCAGACTCCGCCCCCAATAACGTGGTCATCGACACCATAGCCGAAGGCCTGACCGTTATAAACGAACCCACAGATGAGCCCGACATCGCCCACTACGATTCCATGAGCGAAATCAAATTGGGGCACCTCTTTGCCGAGAACGTGGCAAGGTTTCTCAAGCCGCGCACCCCACAAAACGCACAAGGGACACCGGTCGGTGAAGTCGGA
>JAZRKS010000194.1:0-2048 GCA_045646445.1 Eubacteriales bacterium
CCATCGGGTTGGTGTAGTTGAGGAACCACGCGTTGGGGCAAACCTCTTCGATATCCTCGGCAAAGCCCTTCATAACGTGAATGGTGCGAAGACCGCGCATAATGCCGCCAATGCCGAGCGTGTCACCAATGGTTTGGCGCAGACCGTACTTTTTGGGGACTTCAAAATCGATGATGGTGCAAGGATCGTAAAGACCGACCTGAATGGCGTTCACAACAAAGTCGGCACCGCGCAAAGCATCCTTGCGCTGGGGAATACCGAGATACTTTTTAATGGTTGCGCGACCTTGGTTGATGGTTTTGTTCATTCCATCAATCACGAGATAAGATTCTTCCAAACGGTCGGGGTCAATGTCATAAAGTGCAATTTCTACGTCGTGAAAGTCGGGGCACAGCATTGTGTCGCCAAGTACGTTTTTGGAGAAAACGGTGCTTCCCGCACCCATAAATGTTATTTTCATGGTTTTAAAATCCTTTCTGCATCCATTTTACGTCGTTTTATTCAAACAAAGGAACGCAATTTTGCGTTCCTTCGCAGCATTATCAAATTGTTTATTACTGATTGGAATAATCGCAGTTCAAAACCTTGTTGGTGTAGGCATCAAATTGCTCGGGGGTGATTACCTTGCTATCCAAAAGGGATTGGAAGTAACGAACCTTATCCTGTGCGGCAGTTTGCAGAGCAGTTACCGGAACGTTGGAAAGGTTGGGAACGTTTACCACTGCGGGAGCAACTTTCAAAGCTTCTGCATGAGCAGCTTGCGGCTTGGTAATCGCATCACAAATTTTTTGCTTGTTCTTCAGCTTTTTAATCTTGATCTTCTTGGAAGCACTCTTAATAACAAGGCGCTTACGTTTTACGGTAACACCTTTTACAGTGGAGAGGGGAATGTTGCGAACTCTCAGTCCCTTTTTGTAAATGATCGCATCGTCGGTAACGGTGAGCTTGCGCTTGCGAACAAAGAGGATTCTGCAAAGAATAGCAACTACTACCAAACCTGCAATTACAATCCACATCTTGTCGATTTGGGGAGTGTAGTGGAAGGTATAGGAGAAGAAATTGTTGCAACAAGCGTCAGAGCAGATCTTATCAGCACCGAGGAACTCGATCAAAAGGCACTCGTAGGAATAAAATGCAATGGCTACAGCAGCAATGATAAAGAGCCAAGGCCAAAAGGTTTTCTTAAAAACACCGATTGCAACTGCGTTGTTGGCAGCTTTTTTGTTCTTCTTCTTATTTTTCATAACGGTAAAACCTCCAATAAGTTTTCATACATATAGTATAGCGCGATTTTTGTCAGTTGTCAAGGGCAAAGAGGAAAAAGATTCCTAAAAAGGGTGACTAATTCTGCTTTTGCACGCTCTTATATTCGTCATAGTAGCGATAATAGGGGCAGGATTGATGCTTTTGGGTTAAAAATCGTACCATTTCATCCTCGTCCAAATTCATTTGACAGGAATAGGTATCCCAATCCTCATCGTAATCGTAAAATACGCAGTCCTCACAGCTCGATTCACGCTTTTTCTTGTTTTGTTCCATAAATTATCACCTCGTTTTCTTTATTGTAGCACTTTTTTTGTTATTTGTCAATTTTATATGCCAAAAATATCGAAAAAATACATTGACAATTTTCTAAAACGGTGTTATACTAAATATATCATAAAAGCATATTTGATGCGATGATCAAAGGATAGAGGCGCGGAATTTATGAGTCGTGCGAGCACATTCTCGGAAAAAGAGAACGCACAAAAGGAAATTCTGCCGAAGCAGGTCGATTTTTTCCGTCGATTTAGCTGGGGGATGCGGAAATACCGTATTCACTGTCACGTAAGTGGAGAACTATCAATGAAACGTCGGGGAAAGGAAATTCCCATACTGTTTTGTTGCGTAGCAGTCTCTCTGCTGCGCTTTTCTTTTTTCTTCGACCGATGGCTTGCAAAAGAAAGGAAAAACTTATGTCAAAAACACAAAAGATTATTTTGGCAGTGGCAGCTCTTGCTATCGTTACAATGCTGGTGATTGCCGGCGTTACCGGCGGTGCTATGAGC
>JAZRKS010000195.1:0-8994 GCA_045646445.1 Eubacteriales bacterium
TGATAGTGTGTGTCACAGCTTATTGCTCCTTTCTTTGGTGTATTTTTATTATATCACAATAAGAGGCAATCGTCAAGGGAGAATACCCGATTTTTGAAAGGATGGTTTACACTTTACTTGCATTAAAAGATTATAGCAAAATAAAACCTCTGTATGTCATTCTGAGCGAAGAAAACCGCAAAGCGGTTTGCGAAGTCGAACTTCCGCGCAGTGAATAACGCAGCGGAAGCGCAAGGCGTAGCCGAAGCGGGATATGGCTTAAAATCTCGGTGGCTTGCCAAAGGAGATGTTACATTTGCTATAGAAAGCCACCCAAACTCGTTGCCATATCCCTGCGTCGCTATCGCTCCTCGGTTTTACCTCGCTCTCCGCTCGGTAAAACTTCGACTCCGTAAATTGCTCCGCAATTTTCTCCGCTCAGAATGACAGGCTGACAGACATTTTACATCGAATCCTAAAAAGCAAAAAGCACCTGCTTCTGCAAGTGCTCTTTGGAGCTGGTGATGTGACTCGAACACACGACCTGATGGGATATTGCCCCTTTAGGGGCAACTTACGAATCATGCCGTAAGGCAGATGAGAAAAAGAAAAGCCCCACTTTTTTGTGGAGCTTGGAGCTGGTGATGTGACTCGAACACACGACCTGCTGATTACGAATCAGCTGCACTACCGACTGTGCTACACCAGCATATGGATTTTGACAACGTATCTATTATACCCGATTCTTTCTCTTTTGTCAATATTATTTTATAAAAAAGGAGAACATTTTTTCTTTTTCTCGCGCGCTCTCTTGATTTTGGAGCGAATGTGTGGTAGAATAATGTCAGAAATATAGAAATAGGAGTTCCCCTATGAATTTATGTGACATCAAAACAGTAAAACAAGTAATGGGCATGTTCCACCTGACCTTTCGCAAGGAGTTTGGACAGAACTTTTTGACCGACCGCTCGGTGGTTGAGGACATTGCCGATTCTTGTTGCTATGATGAAAACAGCACCATTCTTGAGATTGGTCCCGGTATGGGTACGCTGACCTACGAGCTTGCGCTCCGCCACAAGAGCGTTGTCGCGCTTGAAATTGACCGCGGTCTCATTCCCGTTCTCGATTACACGCTCGGTGAGTTCGACAACGTAACCGTTCACAACGAGGACGTGATGCAAGCCGACCTCGAAGCACTCTTAGCTCCTGCGTTTGAGAGTGGTTCTGTTTCGGTTTGTGCAAATCTGCCCTATTACATCACATCTCCCATTTTGATGAAGCTCTTGGAGTGCGGTCTTCCCTTTGACTACATCACGGTTATGATTCAAAAAGAGGTTGCCGACCGTCTCTGCTCCCCCGCAGGCGGCAAGGATTACGGTGCCATCACCGCGGTGCTTTCCTATTACGGAGAGGCAGAAAAGCTCTTTGTGGTGCCTGCCGATAAGTTCATTCCTGCGCCCAAGGTCGATTCTGCGGTCATTCGCATTCGCCTGTACAAGGAGCGTCCCTATCATCCCAAGAACGAGGCACTGATGTTCCGCACCATCAAAGCCGCCTTTGCACAACGCCGCAAGACGCTTTCCAATGCCCTCTCGGCGGGATTTTCGGAGCTGACCAAGGAGCAGATCAATGACATCATCGCATCCTGCGGTCACGAGCCCACCGTGCGCGGTGAGCGCCTCAGCATTGCAGAGTTTGTGGAGCTCTCCGACAAAATTGGCGAACAGTTAGCATAAAAAAACAGGCACGCATATGCGTTGTATTCTAAAGGACAGTTCAACTATATGGCGTAGTAACCAAACAAGCGATTGCTGACAGAGGCTCCCTTGTGTAAAGGGAGCTGTCGCGAAGCGACTGAGGGATTGTATATCACCTGTATTTACAACCCCTCCGTCAGCCTACGGCTGCCACCTCCCCTTACACAGGGGAGGCTTTTTTTGTTTGCCCGCAAGTGCGCACTTACTCACCACCTATGGTGGCGGTGCAAAAGGAAAAAGTCGATACGGATATAAATCCATATCGACTTTTTTACTGTCCTTTAGCACCCGAAGTTATAGCGTGCCTAATTTTTTATTTGATGCGAGCAACCAACTCTCTTGCTTTAGCAAGTACCTTGGAAAGTACATTAACAACCGAGTCGGGCAAAAGCTCCTTCGCCTTGTCACGGAAAACATACAAAAGAACACATGCTGCAATTGCAAGAAGAACCAAAACAAGGAAGATAACGAGACCAACCCTCTTCTTGCCGGCCTTTCTATTCTTCTTTTTATATGCACGCTTTGCTTTTTTTGCCTCGCCTGCAGGTGCGCGGTAACCGCAGCAGGTGCACAGCAGTTCGCGATAAGAGGTTTTAGCAGCCTCACCGGGTACACGGCCGGTAACGCTCATGTCGTATTGGCATGCCTCGGGTGTGCGGTATGTATCGATTTTTGTTACGTTAACCAATCTCATTTTTGCACCGCAATTTGCGCAACGGGTACTCTTACGAGCCATAATAATATCCTCCCAAAATAAGAACATTAGAACTATTCATACTTATTATAATATACTTTTTTAGAAAATGCAAGTACTTTATTAAAAAAATATACAAAAATGATGTTTTTTATTTTGTTTTTTGCAAAAGAATGCAAAATGCAAAAGGCACCGAGCATGCCGCTCGGTGCCTTTTTGGTGTTTGCCATATGTTCTGAGAGTTATCGACCTGTTGCAGATTCTATAAAACCAAGAAACGATACAGACAATTTGGGTAGGAGATTAGTCCTGTGCCTTTCTTCTTGCCTCGAAGCAAGCGCTGCAGTAAACAGGACGGTCGGTAGAAGGCTGGAAGGTGATTTTAGCTTCGCCGCCGCAGTCTGCGCAAACAGCAGTGAAGTACTCGCGGGGAGCCTTGCCTGCGTTCTTCTTAGCGTCACGGCATGCCTTGCAAGCCTTGGGCTTGTTCAAAAAGCCCTTTTCGTCGTAGAATCTTTGTTCGCCTGCGGTGAATACGAATTCATTGCCGCAATCTTTGCAAACCAACGTTTCGTCAACGTATTCTTTTTCTACTACTACTGCATCGTTGATTTCTTCTTGGAACATGGTGTAATCCTCTCTTTGTTGTGAAAATGGTGTATTTTTACCCTCGGCGGATTTTCACCGCCATCTTTGGGGATGTTCCCCAACGCTTTGTTTAAGCTATTCGGGCATTGTACTGTTTGGGTGGAGCGCGGTGCGCAGCTTTTTGCGAATGCGGTAAACGGCGTTTTGCACGCTTCGCTCATCCTTGCCAAGACTTGCGGCAATGGCACCCGTGGTCTGCCCCGAGAGATACAGCCACCAAACGTGGCTCTCGTAGGGAGAGAGCACCGCCTCAATGCGGCGATAAAGCTCCATATACGCTTCCTCGGCGACAACGCGCGCGCTAACGTCCTCAACTGTTTTGATACGCTCCTCAAGGGGCAGGACCACCTCGTGGCGGTGATTTTTGCGCGTGTAAGAGATCAGGCGGTTACGCACACAAAGCTTGGCGTAAAGACCAAATGCAACCTCCTGCTGCTCGCAGTCGTAGCTTTGCACGGCCTTGTAAAAAGCGATGCACGCCTCCTGACGCAGATCCTCCCTACTCTCGGAATCATCCTCGGCGTTCACAAAGGCGCGGCTCATTTTGTCAATGAGCGGCTCGTACGCCTCAAGAAGAGCTTCAAACGCACTCTCATTGCCACCGCGTGCGGCATTTATCAGGTCGAGGTGTGCGGCTTGCTCATTCTTCATCGGGGTATCCTTTCGGGCATAACAAAAAGTATTCTACATTCTAATTATAACACTTTTTTGTGAAATGTCAACATATTTTTTTGCACTTTTCACCCTTATTTTTTGCACCTTGTAGCATTTTGCACAGTTTGTATTTCCCGTTTTGGAAATTTCGACGGATTTTTGCATTTTCTTTGTTTATTTTTCACATTACTTTATGTGAAAAATTGTTACTTTTTGTGTGACGATTTTGAAAATTGAAGTATAAAAAGCAAGAAAATTACATTTTATGATAAAATTACACAACGACGGAGGCTCATATTTGGGTCTTGTGGCGCATAGGATGTAGCACAAAAACGGATAGAAAAGGAGCATTTGATATGGAAAACTACACAAAAAACGATTCTGCCGCGCTCTCTCTGCAGGCATTGCTTTGCGACAGGCAGGAAATGGGCGAGGTAAGCGCCGAGGTCTCCCTGCCCGACTACCGCCCCGAGATCAAGCGTCTGGTGCGCGTTAGTGCAACCGTCTCCCCTCCTGCTCACTACGTGGGAGCCGCAAACACAGAGCTTTCGGGATCGGTGGATTTCTGTATTCTTTATACAGGCAACGACGGAGCTCTTTACTCCACCTCACACACCTCGGAATACCGCATCGGCATCCCCTCAGAGTTGCCGAGCGATGCCGCCTTGGGTGAAGGGTTGGTTTGCGATGCCGACGTTTTGCCCGAGCCCTGCAATTCGCGTGTGCTTTCCCCCAGAAAGCTCTCTATCAAGTGTCGCTTGCGTGCACACATGCGGCTCTACGGCATTCGCCTGATTGAAAACGGTGATCTTCTTGCAGGGGTTGCCGCCGAAAAACTGTACGGCTCCTGTGATACCTCCGAGCTTTTTGTGGGCGTTGGTGAGCCTCTCCTCTTGCACGATGAAATTGTTTGTGATACACAAAGCGAAGACGTGCGCGTGGTATGTGTCGACGGACAGGTGTTTGTTTTGGAAGCAGTGGCAGGCAGCGGTTGCATCAACTGTCGGGGCGAGGTCGCACTCAAGCTGCTTTGTGCTCACGATGCTACCGGACTCCCGCCCACGCAGCTCTTGCGCCGCATTCCGTTTGATGGCGTGATTGAAGCAGACGGGTGCGAGGTCAACTGTGCGGCATCTGCCTTTGGCACCTGCACCGATGTGAACGTGACCGTTGAGGATGGACGCATTCTGTGCGATCTTTCGGTGGTTTTGCAGGGGCGTGCGCAACGCGACCGCAACCTCTCCTACGTGCGCGATGCCTTTGCGCTCGACGCACACAGTGATGGCAAAACCGACTTTTTAACACTTCAACAGTCGCGCAGTTGTGTGTGCGCAAACTTCTCAATCGGTCAAACGCTGACCGCAGAGGAAGCAGGGCTAAAATCGGGAGCAATGGTAATAGATGCTATGCTCCTCCCTCTTTTGGCAGAATTGACAGAGGAAAACGGCAGAGACATTCTCACAGGGCGTTGCCGAGTACATTTAACACTCTGCGACGATGCGGGGGAAATCTTCTCGCATGAGGTAGAAATTCCCTATCGGTATGAAAGCGAAAACAAGGGCGCGTATCTTGCAGATTCTTTCGTGCATATCTCCCCCATCAGCTGTCGCGCACGCGCCGATGGAGAACGACTTGGCATTGATGCCGAGCTTGCCGTCTCGCTAATGACGCGCACCGCAACACCTATTCAATATTTATCCGCCTGCAAGATGGGCGAGAAGTGCCCTGCCCCCACGGGAGAGTGCACCGTATGCTTCCCTGCCCCCTCCGACACGCTTTGGAGTGTTGCAAAGCGGTATCACAAGTCGCTCGCGCACCTAACGGGAATCAACACCTTGCCACCCCAAGCACAAGCCGCCGCCGCAGATGCAAAAGCGTCGCTTGCGGGAGTTTCGTACCTATTGGTATAATAAAAAAGAGAGCCAATCGGCTCTCTTTTTATTTTTCTTCTTTTAATAGCTTTTCGCACTCCGAGAAGAATGCGGTGCGGCGCTCGGGGGAAAGAACGGCGTATGCCACGCAGTTGCCATAAATGCGCACCTCGGCATCGCGTAATTTTGGCGTTTCGGTGGGCATATAGGAGTCGTACCACTCGCGGTTCTCGGTGTAACGTTTTTGCAGATACCCTTGCAAAAGGAGCGAGCGAGCCGCCTTTGCCTGCCCTTCCTCTACCCAAAAGATGCCGAACTCATCAAGGTCGTTGGTGTTTTGGGCGTAATAAACCTGACTTCCTTTTACATATTCGGGAATTGCCACGTATTCCGCAATAAAGTTTTGGTCTTCACCAACCCACGCGCTTGCGGTAGGTGTCCTTTCGCAAAGCGTTGCGGCAATCTCTTTGGTGTTGATTTCCTTTTTGTAACCTTCTTCTTCCTTTTTGTTGCAAGCCGTCAAAAGACAAGTGGCGCACAAAAGAATGAGAATTGCCGCGCGTGCGGCTTTATTTGCTCTGTTTTTCATTGGTTTCTCCTATTCGATTGATTCGATTTGTGCAATGCGTTGATACAAAAATGTCAGCAGGACGTCATACGCCTCGTTTGTTAAGTGAATGCCGTCTCCTACGTCGTAGGCGGTATTTAAGGCACCTCTCGTGTCGCAAAGGAGCGTGGCGGTGTTGACATAATTGACGTTTTCATATTCTTTTGCAAGTTTTTCGATATGAACGTTCAAATTGCAAATTTGCTGATTCAATTCCTCTTTAGAAATTGAAAAAACCGTATTCTCCCCTACGGGATAGACCGATTGCAAAAGGATTTTTGTGTTGGGTGAGCACGCGAGGATGCCCTCTATCAAGGCACGATAGTTGTGTAGAAATGCCTCGGGGTCGCGGCTCCAACGCGTGATGCCATTGAGCCCAAAGGAAAGCACAAGCACGCGCGGTTGTGCACGTTCGACGGCCTCGGCAAAGGGGATCTTTTCGGCTCTGTTCCCTGTATAATAAAAGACGGGAGAGGATAGAATACGCGCATCTAAATACCGCGTACCGCTCTCGTCGCGCAAGACCTTGCCGCGCCCCTCGTCGGTATCGAGAACACCGCCCGCGCGAGCGAGGTGCGCCGTTGTCGACTCCCCAAAAAAGAAGACACCCCCGTGGGTGTCCCCGTTTGTGCTTGACAAAACAAAGAGCTCCCCACTTTCGGCTTGGACTTGTACTGTCAATGCAATCATTAGTAAACAAACAGTAACGAGTTTTAACCAAGTCTTCATAAGGGGAGCTCCTTTGCATCAATCCTCTTCGACAACGCGCTTCCAGCGTTTTGCGAAGATATGTACGAGTGCAAAAAGAATCCAATAAATAACGGTGAGCAGAACGAGCATCAAAAGCACGTAAACACCCGACGAAGCACTGCCTGCAGGCAGGAGCATAAAGAGCAAGAAAGACACTACCGAGATTAGGTAATGTGACAAAATACGCGACCAACGCGGCAGCTTACACTTGTAAATCATTCCCGCCGCCGACATCGAAAGTCCAAAGGGGAAAATAAGTAAAAATGATGTAGAGGAAATAACATGCGTGGCTTTTGTATTGGAAAGGGCTATGTCAATGATTAAGAATATCAGCGAGATGATTGCGTACCACACGCAACCGCTAACAAGCCACTGTTTGATTTTTGAAAAAGTCTTCATAAACGTCTCCTAAATTTGAGATGCTTTTATTATACCACGCTTTTGCGCCTTTTTTGCAAAAAAACAAAAATGTTTACAAATTCATTTGAAAAAGAAGAATGTTCGAGAAAAACCACGGCTCTTGGGAAACCGTGGTTTATGTTTATTAGAATATTTATTCCGCAGATTTGGTTTTATCAGCTATTACTCACCGTAAACAATATAGCAAGTTAAGCCATTGCCATTTAGATAAACGGACTGACCGCCACCGACTACATCCAATGTCCAAAAATCCACACACCACATATTAGCATCCTTGTCTTGAGATACGGATATGGTATCGCATTCCACGGTAAGTTCAAACTTTGCTCTTATGATGGCATCGATGGCACTTGTCACCTCACGCTCAACGTCGGGATTGTTAAAGTTTTCGTGCTTTACACCGGGGTCGCCGATTTTGTATTCCTCAAGAACTTGAGCATAACTGAATTCTTGTAGTCCGCTGACAAAGGTACAGGATTCCTTGCAACGGCTGCAATGGAGAGCTGTTTTGCCGTTTGCGGTTTCTTCTATCCAATTATGATTTGGCAAAACCGAATCGCCGTGGACTAATTGTTGCTGATAGCATTTTGAGCAACCATAAGTGATGGTTGTAGACCAACAATCGCTTGTTTGACCGACAAATTGCCAATCGCACGCCTCAGACGCTAACTGTTTTTCATTACATTCCACGCAGATTCTTGCGTGCTCACCCGAAACATCTTGCCATTGATGCGTATGCTCTGTGGTTTCTTGTGTGGTTTCTTGTGTTTTTTGCGTATGCCCGCAAACATCGCAGACATTATCTGCATTTGTGTCGAGGAAATCGTGCTTCAAAAAATTGCACGAAGCCAAGCAAGACACCAACAAAATGAGCACCAACGATAAAGTGACCGATTTTTTCATACAAATAACCTCCTTGATTCGTTTTTATTTGATAGGTTAGACATCTAACCAATTTCATTATATCATAATTTCGTCGAAATGTCAACACTGCTAAAAAGCCTCCCTTGTGCAAAGGGAGGTGCCGAGTGAATACGAGGCGGAGGGATTGTAAAAGTTGGTTTTTACAACAAAACAATCCCTCAGTCAGCCATATGGCTGACAGCTCCCTTTACACAAGGGAGCCTTTCATAATTCCTTAACTTAATGACATCCCCCTCTCAGAGGGAGGCGATTTCATTTTTCACTTCAATTTCATTTTGCAAAAAAACAAAAATGTTTACAAATTTCTTTTGGAAAGAAGATTATGCAAAGAAAGAAATCCAATGCTTTGCCCAAGCAAATAAGATTTTGGACATGGGAATAAAATCAACCGCACCACCTTGCTTCAAAGTGAAAAACGTATTGATAATGGCTTGTTCATCGGGTCTTGCAACTGCGAGCAATTCTTTTTGATGTTTTATATAATTTCCCGTTTGCAAAAAGGCAATTGCCTGCACAACGAAAGAAGCCGATTTGTAGAGCCCTTTCAAAATATCCTCGTTCTTATCAAAGAGCATATTGTGCACACATCCGTGATAGATGTTGCAAACACCGATTTTGATGGCTCTTTTAACAGCACTTTCGTCAACAACACGCAAAACTTCGTCAAGACTTCCCTTGATAAGTCGGAGG
>JAZRKS010000196.1:0-5550 GCA_045646445.1 Eubacteriales bacterium
CCCGTTACTCCCCCCGAAAAGCCCAAAAAGACACTTAAGATTCTTGCCATTGGCAACAGCTTTAGTGATGATGCTATGGAGCACCTTGCAGAGATTCTTGTTGGCGAGGGCTATACCGATTTCATACTTGGCAACCTCTACGTTGGCGGTTGCACCTTAGACGGTCACAAGAGCCGCATTGATAGCGGTGCCGCCAATTACGACTTCCGCGTAAACACGGGCAGCGGTTGGACCTCCTCCAAGCAAAGCATTCAATACGGTCTTGCCTATGCCGATTGGGAAATCGTTACCATTCAACAGGCCAGCGGCTCCAGCGGTATTCCCGAAACCTACGGCAGTATGCAATACATCATTGATTACGTTCGCAAAACGGTAGATCCCTTTGTAAAAATCTATTGGCACATGACCTGGGCATATCAAGGCAACTCCGGTCACAACGAGTTCCCCAAATATGACAGAAACCAAATGACAATGTACAATGCCATTCTCGATACGGTTCAAACCTTGATTGTTGGCAACTGGAACGTGGAAGGCATTTTGCCTAGTGGAACGGCAATTCAAAACTTGCGCACGTCCTATCTTGGCGATACCCTTACGCGCGACGGTTATCATCTCTCTTATGACATTGGCAGATACACCGCAGGTCTTGTTTGGTACACGATGCTGACAGGTGATGACGTCGACAACGTAACAACCGTTCCCAAAAAGTACGGCAACATCTCTCTGCATCTCCCCGCAATCAAAGAAGCGGTTAAAAACGCCGTTGCAAATCCCTTTGAGGTGACCCCTTCTACCTTTGCCGAACGCGAGATCGTTCTTGACAGAATGACCGAGGCGGATAGAATCTATTTGAAAAATCTCGGTCTTGATCCCGACGATTACGAGATTCTCGATCTTGGCTTTACCATGAGTGCATATTATAACTCGACAAGTAACACAACCTCTAATCTCGTTACCAATGCGGGTAACAGCCCCGGATTTATTGCAACCAAGCTCTTTACCGTGGAAACCTTGCCCGTTGGCTCGGTCATCAACGTTTTGGCAGGTTACCAATACCGCCTTGAGGGCTGGCAGACCTTGGGCGTTGCAAACGCACTGGCACGCCGAGGCAACAGTACAAGCGGTATGATTGTTGATGAAGCCCTTTATGAGCAATATAGCTACATTGGCTTTAACATTTCCAAGACCGCAGGCGGACACCCCACCCCCGACGACCGCGAGGGCTTCCGCATTTACGTGCCCAAAACAGCAGAATGATAAAAACGAAAAAAAGGACACCCACGGGTGTCCTTTTTGATTGGCCGAGGTATTGCAATCCGCTCGCTTTTGTGGTATAATAAGGCAAGACAAAATTTTGACCGTGAGGGTTCTTATGGATACTGTAAAAAAGCCGAAATTCGGCCTGACAAACAATCAGCTCAAAATCATTGCTATGGTGAGCATGCTGCTCGACCACGTGGGGTTGCTTTTCTTTCCTGACGAGCAGATCTTCCGCATTCTTGGCAGAATCGCCTTCCCCATTTTTGCTTATATGATTGCAGAGGGTTGCCGCTACACCAAAAACCGCGTCAAATACCTTGGCATGATTGCCGCTATGGGCGTTGTGTTTCAAATCGTTTATTTTGTGGCAATGCAAAGCTTTTATCAAGGCATTCTCATTACCTTTTCGCTCTCCATCATTCTCATTTATTCCATCGACGGTATTGTAAAATCCAAAAAGATTTGGGGACGCCTTGCCGCAATTGGCGCGCTTGCCTTTATTGTGGCGTTTGTGTTCGTCCTGCCGAGCGTTTTGTCAAACACCGACTTTGATATCGACTACGGCGTTTGGGGAATTCTCTTGCCCGTTCTCGTTTACTTTATGCCCAGCCGCCCGTGGCAGATTTGTACCGCATCTGTCTTTTTGGTTGTAAGAGTTCTTTACTACCTCTTTATCGTGCCCATGCCCATACAAGCGTGGTCGCTGCTCGCCGTTCCGCTCCTCGCCCTCTACAACGGCAAGCGCGGCAAGACAAAGATGAAATACGTGTTTTACATCTTCTACCCCGCGCACCTCGTGATCCTTTACGGCATTGCGATGCTGATTATGATGTTGCAATAAATGAAAATCCCCCGACGGCAACCACTCTTCAAAGATCGCCGCTCGGGGGACTTTTGATAGGCCGCCAAGTTTTTTCGTAATCAACATTTTTTCGTTTTCTTGTTGTTCAAATTCAAAAATCTGAGTGCTATAATAAGAGCGTGAACAAACAAGAAAACGAAACGGAGGACAACCGAATGGGTATTAAAACTTTTTTCAAAAACGCATTTTCCGACATGAAGAAAAGTGCCGCGGCACAACACGAGGTCGATAAGGCAAATTTTACCGCCGCAAAGGCAGAGAGCCGCGCCAATTTTGAGGAAAACAGAGGCCGCAACACCTATGCCAAGGCAAAAGCTGACGCAAAGAAAAGCTGGGATGACGCTCGCATGAGCCCTTCTGAAAGAGCCACTAAAATGCAAGAGGAGCGCAATGCGCAAATCTCTCAAGCAAAGCAACACACCGCGGCCGCCAATGCTCGCTACGATGCCGCAAAAAAGTAAAACAACATATTCGCAAAAGGAGATAATCAAAATGAACACAGACAAAATTTATGCAGAAAAGATCGCAAGTGAATATGCGCCAAAAGAAACCAGCAAGATCGTGGCGCTGAAAAAGCTGGATGCTTTGGCAAAGCGTGGAGCAAATGTTTTTGCCTACACCTTTGGAATCATCTCTACGCTGATATTCGGTACTGGAATGTGCCTGTGCTTGGGCGAGATCGGTAGCGGCGTTCCCGCTATGATCCTCGGCGTTGCGTTGGGCATTGTTGGCACTGTTGGCGTTTCGGTCAACTATTTTATCTATCAAAAGCTGCTCCAAAAAGGAAAAATGAAATACGGCAACGATATCCTCAGACTCGCAAGGGAAATCAGCGAGGAATAACCTCGGAGACAGCGTATGGAAAAAAAGACAAGCAAATATTACGAAACGGCGCAGCTGATGGACGAAGCTCTGCTTTCTTTATTGGAAAAAAAGGACTTTGCCTTTATCACTATCAAGGAGATTTGTGCAAAGGCAGGCGTCAATCGCTCGACCTTTTATCTGCACTACGAAAACACAAACGATCTGCTTGCTGAAACGATATCGATGATTGGAGAACGCTTTTACGAATCCTTCAAAAATCGGGATGCTATTCTTGCCAACGGCGCCGCAGGGGAATCCTTTTTCATCACGCCCGATTATCTGATCCCCTATCTTGAATTTGTCAAAGAAAACAAACGGATCTTCTCGCTTATACACAAAAAACCAGAGCTCTTTAGCAGCCGTAAGGTGTTTGACAAGATGTATGCCGACCTGTTCTCGCCCATCCTCGATAAATACGGACTTGCCGCCCGAGAAAAGCCCTACGTGTTTGAATTTTATTCGCGCGGAACACTTGCGGTTGTGATGAAGTGGCTTGAAAACGATTGCCGAGATGAGATCGACTTTGTAATGGAGCTGATCATTCGTATGGTGGGATATGATGAAGAAGATTAAGTTGCGTGCACTCTCACAAAAAGAAAAGATCTCCGTTCAGCTCTTGTTGGGGCTCTTGTTTGCTCTTTACAACGGCATCTTCGGCATTGTATTCCGTTCGATGTGGCACATAGAGATCGGTATTTACTACGTATTACTACTTGCCGTCAAAACGGTTGTATTTGCAGGCTTTCGCCTCTCCGAGAAGCAAAAGTTGCTCAAAGCACTATTTTTCACAACCGCCGTCCTGCTCTTTTTTATCAATGCCGCGCTCATTCTGCCCGTTATCAGTATGATTCAATACGAGAGGGCCGTTCCCTTCCCGCTTGAGGTCGCCATCGGCATTGCCGCTTACACCACCTACAAGGTGACAATGACGGTTATCATGTTTGTGAAAACAAGAAAAACCACCGATCTTTTAACGCGAGAGATCGTTACCATTCGATTTGTGGAATCTATTGTATCCATCCTCACCTTACAAAACACACTGATCATGGTCAACGCTGCCGCAGAAGACGAGGGACTACGCATCCTTTGCACCGTGAGCAGTGCGGTGGGGCTTTGCGCCATTCTTTATTTGACGGTAAAGATGATTGTTGATTATTTTTCAATTTCAAAAAACACCCACAAACCGCATAAATAAAAAGGCACGCTGCAGCGTGCCTTTTTTGTTTGCGGTATATTTTCTTACTTGGCCTTCTTGAAAACAAACAGTTTACTAATGACGTAGTTGCAAACGATAACAACAACCGCCGCTACGACCTTGGATGCAAGCTCGCAGAGGTTGACGGTTTTGCCAAGCAGTGCGGCACTCGTCCACGTGGGAATAAGTGCGCCAAGCCCCAACGTCAAGCCAAAGGTGATAACATAGTCAAGACCGAGTGTGATGACACGTCCGCCCGCAAAAGGCAGAAGCTGCTTCCACAAAGAGGTGGACTTATCTGCCTCGGTAAACACCCACGCACGGTTGGTGAAAAAGGCGAACAGCACAGCACACACCCATTGAATGATTTGTGCCGCGGTGTAAAGTGCGAAATAACGTGCAGAGGTCGTCTCCCCTGCTGGAATGTCAAAGATACCGCGACCGCCAAGCAAAACGGCATAATACACACCCCAGCCAACAAAGGTAGTCAGCACACCAAAGACGAGGTACATCAACACCTCGCGGTATTTTGCAAAAAGTGCCTTGATTTTTTCTATCATCATCAGCCCTCTTTTTTCCAAGTAGTTCCCTCTCTGGTGTCAACAAGAACAATTCCCTTCTCCAAGAGGTATTGACGAATGCGGTCTGCCTCGGCAAAGTTTTTGGCTGCCTTGGCTTCTTTTCTTTCCACGATCAGGCGCTCGATTTCTGCCACAAAGGGATCGTCGCTAACGGGTGCCTCTGCTTTCTCTTCCTTCTCCTCGTTCAGCTTTGCGGCATTTTCAAGGAGGTTGAGGCAAAGAACGGCATCAAAGTCGGCAAGAGCCGCTTTTTTGGTAGCATCGTTGGTTTTTGCCTTGAGCACGTCATAAACGGCTGTAACCGCCAGCGAGGTGTTCAGGTCGTTGTCAAGTGCCTTCACAAATCCCGCCTTGAGTTCGGCAAGAGCAGCCTCATCGATGGCACCGTCATCCTTGAGTGTTGCAATGCGCGCAATGAGCTTGTTGTAGGCAACCTTGGCGTTCTCCATGTTCTCCCAAGAGAAAACAAGAGATTTGCGGTAGTGAGATTGCAGGCAGAAGAAACGGTAAACCATGGGATCAAATCCCTTTTCGATGAGGAGCGAAACGGTCAAAAATTCACCCTTGGACTTACTCATTTTGCCGGAGTTGGTGTTGAGATGCAGAACGTGAACCCAATAGTTGCACCACTTGTGACCAAGATATGCCTCGGACTGTGCAATCTCGTTGGTGTGGTGCGGAAATGCGTTGTCGATGCCGCCGCAGTGAACGTCAAGACGCTCACCGAGGTGCTTCATACTGATGCAGGAGCACCCAATGTGCCAACCGGGGTAACCGATGCCCCAAGG
>JAZRKS010000197.1:0-4136 GCA_045646445.1 Eubacteriales bacterium
TAGACCATAGCTTCCAATTTCCCTTACTCAACAAGAGTATTCTGTTATTCGAATAATAATAATCACGAATTTCAATAAATTCATTCAAAATAACTCTTATCACAAATTTATTCGGGGTATAATTTATGCTATTATTCAAAAGTACTAAACAATCATCAATAATCTGTTTGATCAACATTTCCATTTCTTCCATATGCATTTAAATCTCCATATTGAAATTAAATTATAAATAACCAAGCTGTATCGCCCACAAAATATTGTATTGCACCAACAGGATTCCAGCAATTTTTCCTACTAAATATTGTGTCCCTTTAGAAATTGTAACCTTTGCCAACTTTGTGGCTTGATTGTTGTATAAGACTAGGTCGGAAATAGGGTTTGCAGTAGGAGCATTTGTTAAATATCGTCCAATCGCAGATGCATTGATATCATCATAATACCGATAAGCAATAAGATTTCTTCTAGTGGTTCTAATTTTGATTTTCCCTTCAAATGAATTGAAAATGTCTGATGCATCCTGAACATCTCGAGCGTGCTATGATATATAGTTTTTAACTAAAATACTTTGATGATAATTATAATAACCAATTGAACCTCCAACTGCAAAGCCAACAATGGCACCAATACCAAAACCTGTCAAAACTCCGCCAAGGATTCCATCTACTCCGTCAGTAGCATAACCTATTGCTCCACCAACTAGTGCTCCTACACCACCAACAGCCGCCGAACCAATCAAAGCTCCCATACCGAACGCAAAGACGCCGCCAGTTCCTAAAATCGCCATGCCAGCTGCTACAGCAACTAACGCAGCACCTACGCCAAACAACGCCCATTGCCACCATTCAGGATCATGCCTACTAGGATCTGCATAATTAACAGGATCATTATGGCAATACGCATACAGATTCAGTCCGTTAGGCGTTTCAGGATCGATATACTCAGCAGCATCAGGCGAAATGAATCTACGCCATTCAGGGCTGTAATATCTTGCGTTGAGGTAGTAAAGACCGGTTTCGGTATCGTAGTAATAGCCACGGTATCTGATTGGATTATGGATGCTGTACGATACCATTATACACCCAAACAACCCGTTTGTCAAGCGCTAAACGCTCAACCCACGGTTTCGTTTTTTGCCTGCTACTTGACATTCTCGTCGAATTTTGGTATACTGATGGTGCCCCCCCGACAGATGGAAAACAACGGGTAGAGCAGGGGATTTTTGATGGATGTGAGGTACTATCCCATGAGTCGTTACAGTGTAAAAGAAATTGCCGAAATGATTGATGCAAAAAGCCAAAACGTGATCGTTGGCAAAAAGCACGTTTTAGAGCTTGCGGTGATCTCTCTGCTTTGCGGCGGTCATATTTTAATCGATGACGTTCCCGGAACGGGCAAAACGGTTCTTGCAAAGCTGTTTGCCAAGTCTCTCTCGCTTGACTTCAAGCGCGTGCAATGCGTTCCCGATATGCTCCCCTCAGACTTGGTGGGCGTCAACTTTTTTGACATGAAGCAATCGGAGTTCCGTTTTGTCAAGGGCCCCGTATTTACCAATATTCTGCTTGTGGACGAGATCAACCGTGCCATGCCCAAAACGCAGTCGGGCTTGCTCGAATGTATGGAAGAGCATCAGGTAAGCGTGGACGGCACGACCTATCCCTTGGCGGAGCCTTTTATGGTCATTGCCACGCAAAACCCTGTGGAGACAAAGGGAACCTTTGAGCTCCCCGAGGCACAGCTCGACCGCTTTTTGGTAAAGACGTCGATGGGTTATCCCACCCACGGTGAAAATATTGATATTCTTGCCCTCAAGCTGCAAAACCCCAACGGTGTTGCAGAGGAGAAAGCCGCCCTTGATGCTGAATGCATTGCCGCCGCGCGAGCGGAAGTAGCAGCGGTTTACGTTCACCGTGACCTTTTGGATTACGCCGCTACCATTTGCGAGTGCACAAGGAGTGCCAAGGACGTTATTCTCGGTGCAAGTCCGCGTGCGATGATCGCGCTTGTTCGCGTAGCGCAGGGCTATGCCGCAATTGCGGGCAGAGATTACGTATTGCCTGACGATATCAAGCGCGCAGCGGTTCCCGTGCTTGCGCACCGCATCGTTTTTCAAAACAGCTTCTACCATCGCGGTGATCTTGGCAAAAATCTGATCGAGAGCATTCTCGAAAGCGTTGCCGTTCCCAGCGAGCAGATCAACTTTTCGCGCAGGTAATCGGCAATGGAGTTTTTAATTCGTCTTGCAGGCTTTGCGGGGCGGGTGTTGCGTTCTCCGGCATTTTGGATCGCGGTACTGATCGGCATCGTTGTCAGCGTGCTTGTTCTTCTTTATCGCAGAGCAAAGCTGCGTGCGTTGGATAAGGTTTCTTACAGTCGCCATTTTTCCACCGACGGCATTTTTGTTGGAGAAACACTTGAGCTGATTGAAACGGTTCACAACCCAAGCTGGTTTCCGCTGTTTCGCGTTTGTGTGGAGTTCTTTATGCCTGCGGGCATAACGGTTGATGAAATCGAATGCAAAAAGCACACCAAGGTAACCAGTATTTTTCACGTTCCGCCATACGCCACCGTGCAAAAGGTGCACACGGTAAGGGCAGATAAAAGAGAGCATTTTCACATGTTTACCTCGTTTATCCGCTACCGCAAAACAGAGTACACCTTCGAGTCGCCCATTGATTTTTACGCATACCCCAACCAATACGATGGCGACGCAGGCTTTGCCCCCGATATGTACCACGCGGGCGAGACGGTCGCTTCGAGAAAATACATCGAGGATCCCTTCTTTCTCTCGGGCATTCGTGCTTACCGCCCCGGAGACCCGATGCGTTCTATCAACTTTAAAGCATCGGCGCGCGGATTTTCGGGCGGCATGCGGCAGTTGATGTCCAACGATTACGATAGCTCGCGCAACTATAACAGTATGATCCTGTTGGATCTTTCCTCTTATTCCGAGGCATTGATGAATGCCGAGGAGCAAATCGAAATAGGGCTTCGCTATGCCTGCTATTTGTTTTGCGAGGCGCTCAAAAACGGTGGCAACGTAGGCTTTGCAACCAACTGCGCCGTGGGAGATGACCGCTACATTCACGTTCCTTGCGGCAGCGGAAGTACGCACACCAAGAAGATTTTGGAGCAGTTTGCCGAAATCTCCTCCAATGCCAAACGCGATTATTCGGTCAATGTTATTTTGCAAACAATAGCACCCGAATTGCCGCGCGGTACCGATATCTACCTCATCACGCCCTTTGTTGATGACAAAATGGCAGGGCTTTTGCACATTCTTCGCCGTATGGGAAGAAACGTAGAGGTCATTCTCCTGACAGGAGGTGAGGGCAGATGAAAAAACTGAAGCAATACGGCTTTGAGATCTTACTCGGCATTTTGGGTACATTGTTTGCCACAATGCTTTTGTATCTTCTCATCGTTATGCCCGAGGATGTTATGACGCGTGGCTCGGTGATGTTTTATATGCTCTTTGACGGCATTGCCATCTACTTTGTTTTCCGCAAGCTTTGGCGCACAAAGTGGCGTTACCGCGTTATGCCGCACGTGCAAAGAGTGGTTGAAAAGCTCGCACGTGTACTCAAAATCATTCGCAAAAAGCTTGGCATTCCCGAAAAAAGAGAACAAACGGTGCTCAAAGGAAAGTCCAAAATCTTTTTTGACGTAAAGCAGACCGTTGGGCAAACCAAAAAGGCGAAAAAGCCATCCGTGTGGAAGAATATGCAAAGCGACAAGGAACGCTTGGGATATTTGTACAAGCGCGTGATCGACTCCAATATCAGCCACGGCACGCCCATCTACTCCTCCGAAACGCCAAGCGAGATCAGGGGCAAAAAGAAATACCTCGACGTCGAAAACCAAATTTTTGATTTGTACGTCGAAAACCGATATAGGGAAGACGTCACGCTCGATCGCGATGCTTTGGAGGATTTGAAGAAAGAAATCAAAAACACAAAGAATTAAAAAGGCAGCCGCACCCAAAGGTGCGGCTGTTTTGCTTTTTGAAGCGCTCGGGAGAGGGATTTTCCACATTTAGAAAAAAATAAAACTTTTTTTCAAAAAGGGGTTGACAAAAGGGAACAAATAGGGTATAATATCAAAGTACGAAAAAAACGTATATGTGCCTTTAGCTCAGC
>JAZRKS010000198.1:0-8140 GCA_045646445.1 Eubacteriales bacterium
TCCCCCTCGCAAAGCATATACTTTTGCTCGGTGCGCGCGCGGTTAACCTTTATTTTTTTTGTGCGAATGTATTTGTACATCAACGATTGCGGCAGCCCCTTTACGGCTTTGGTTAAGAACTTATCCAAGCGTTGCCCTGCATCGTTGTGTCCAACAATCAAAATCTTCATTGATGCACAGTTCGGGGAGCTTGTTCAGCTCCCCGATACTCCTTTTTCAGTTTGATTACAGTGTGCCGAAAATACGGTCGCCTGCGTCGCCCAGACCGGGAACGATATATGCGTGCTCGTTGAGGCAATCATCAAGAGCAGCGGCATAAATATCAACGTCGGGATGCTTAGCTTGTACGGCACGAACGCCCTCGGGAGCCGCAACCAAGCACATAAAGCGAATGTGCTTACAGCCACGTGCCTTGAGCATGGTAAGTGCATCTACGGCAGAGCCACCCGTTGCCAGCATGGGGTCAACAAGGATAACGATTCGCTCATCAATATCAGGCGGCAGCTTGCAGTAATATTCCACAGGCAGGTGAGTTTCGGGGTCACGGTAAAGGCCGATATGACCTACCTTTGCAACAGGGATAAGGCGTTGCAAACCGTCAACCATACCAAGACCTGCACGCAGAATGGGAACGATAGCCAGCTTTTTGCCGGAGATCATTTTTGCCTTCATTTTGGTAATGGGAGTTTCAATGGTAACGTCCTCGGTGGGAAGGTCACGTGTGAGCTCATAGCCCATCAGCATAGCGATCTCATCAAGCAGTTCACGGAAATCCTTAGAACCCGTCTTTTTGTTTCTCATAATGGAAAGCTTGTGGGTGATAAGGGGATGGTTCATAACAAATAATTCACTCATTGTTCTGCCTCCTATAGCAAGCATATTGGATTTCCTCATCATTATACAACTCTTTTTTGCTTTTTTCAAGACCAAAATGCAAATTCGGTGTAATTTTTTGCGTTTTTTTATTTACTTTTTGCAAAAACCGTGTTAAAATAAGGAGAATACGAAAACAAGGAGCCATTATGTCATACGCATCAAAGCTTGTGGGCATTTACACCCTAGGGTGTAAAGTCAATCAATACGAATCGGAAGCCATTGCCGAGGGACTTGCATCCCGCGGCTTTTCAGTCGTTCCCTTTTCAGAGGTTTGTGATGCTTATATCATCAATACCTGCACAGTAACGGCAGAATCCGACCGCAAGGCGCGTCAGCTCATTCGCCGCGCCATCAAGACCAATCCCACGGCATATATCATCGTTACGGGATGTATGGCAGAGGTCTTTTCGGATAAGCTTTCCAAAATAGAAGGCATTGATTACATTTGCGGCAACGGTCGCAAGCTGCAGGCGCTTGATGCCCTTGAGGACTTATTTACACAAGGACATAAAAATGCTACTCCAAAGATTGAAATTGCTCCTCTTGACGAGTTCGAGGAGATGCAAATTGCAAAATTTGACCGTACACGCGCTTACATCAAAATTGAAGACGGGTGTGAAAATCGCTGCACCTATTGCATCATTCCCGAGGCACGCGGCAAGGTGCGCTCCAAGTCTCCCGTAGACGTGCTTTCAGAGGTGCGCGCGCTGACCGACGGCGGTTGCCGCGAGGTGGTGTTGACGGGTATTGAGACTGCATCCTACGGACGTGATTTTGATTCCTACCGTTTGGCAGACCTGCTCGAAGAGGTAGATGCCATTCCCGGCATCGGGCGCGTGCGTCTTGGCTCCCTCGATCCCTCTTTGATGAAGTCCGAATTTGTCAATCGCATAGCAAAGTTGAGATCCCTGACGCCGCATTTCCATCTTTCGATGCAAAGCGGATCGGATAAGATTTTGGCACTGATGAAGCGCAAATACAACCGTAAAATGGCACTGGATGGCATGGAACGTCTGCGCGCGGCAATGCCCGGTGTTCAATTTACCACCGATATCATTGTCGGCTTCCCGGGTGAAACCGAAGAGGATTTTGCCCTAACCGTTGACTTTGCAAAAAAAGCAAAGTTTTTGATGATTCACGTTTTCCCCTACTCCGAGCGTCGCGGCACGGTTGCCGCAACACTGCCCGGCAGAATTCCTGAAGAAATCCGTCACCAACGCGTACGCGAATTGAGCGCCGTTCAGTCAGAATTCCAAAAAGAAATTTTGGATTCTTATACCAACACTGCCGTCAGTGTACTCTTTGAAACCTATACAAACGGCATTGCAATCGGTCACACCGATACCTTTGTTGAGGTTTCTTGTCCGGCGCCTCACTCTTTGCAATCGCAAATTCGTACGGTCTACATTACGGGCAACGATGGCAAAAAGTGCTTGGGCTCGCTCTGCCCTCAAACCAATTTAACGGGAGGTAAATGATATGACGTTTCACTCCGTCATTCACAATTTTACAAACATTGATACGGCAGAGGCAGAAAAGCTGCGCGAGCAGCTCTCTCTTTCTATGCCTACCGCAATGCTAAAGTTTTGTGCCGCATATTATCGCGAGAGTTATTTGCGCGACCCCTTTGCCGATGAATTGAAAATGCTGGATATGCTGGTTTGTGCACGCGAACGCAACGGCTCCTCGTTGGCAGTCACCGAGCTTTTTACCAACGATGCGTTTGTGGCACGTACACACGCCGATCTGCTCAAAAAGCACGCTCTGCTTCACCCCGATCTCACTCATCCGATCACTCTTTTGGAGGCGGCAAACACCGCAAACGAGTATCTTGCGCACAAAGGAAAAGAAAAATCACGCCTGAAGGCTTACATTTCGATAGAAAAGGCAGACAGCACCGAGGATGCTTATGCCGACACCTCTGCGGTGAATGCACGCTCTCCTTACCGCTTGCGCCTTCTTCCCTTTGTAAAATCAGCCAAAAAGGATGCAAATCTTTTGATTTTGATTTGCCCAAGCAAGGGAGATACACCAAATCAGTTTATGAGCAAGCTTTCCACGCTTTTGCAAAAGCAAGAGGTTGCAAATATGGTGGGAAGCATTGCAAAAATTGGTAAAGGCGGTATTTTGGAAGAAATACTGCGTATGACAAGCGGTGCTGAAATCCTTCTCCCTGCGCTTTCCATAGACCAAAAGCCTGCTTCTGCAACCTCATTGTTCGCTTTTTCAGGTTGCTACATTTTGCGCACGGTTCCAAAGCTTTGGGATGCCGTCTCGCACCTTTTGGCAGAGGGCGGCGTTCGTGCAATTCCGTTCGCATCCTTTACAGAGGAAGAAAAGATCGTGTTTGTGCGCGGCAAATTATCAAAATTTGCAATAGACACCCAGCTTTTGCGCCACTTGAATTCCTACAGCACGACCTGTGCAAAGCTCCCCGACGAGCACATGCGTCCTGCACCTCCGAGCTATCTTGACACCCTTTTGAATCTGCTTCGTTCTTCCTTTCAATTTGAAGAGGAAATGCAGCTCGGCGAGGTAACGCAAACCGGTGCATATACCTCTGTGGCAGCTTTTGCAGCACCTGCCAATTCTTACTGCAAAACCGCGGTTTATAGCCTTCTTGCGCCCACTGCGGCACTTTGTGCTTGCGGCGTCCCCTTGCGCAAGCAGGAGCTCGCCGTTACCTTAGAGATCCCCCAAGACCTCTCGGACGAGGATACTGTTGGAAAATGCATGGCAACGGTCCTCGGTCTCTACCGCGCGCAAATGATGATTGGACTGACCACGCGAGAACAAATTCTTGTTCGTAAGAACAAATATGCGCCCGTTCCCTCGGTGTTCTCCTGGTCGATGGCAGAGAGCGCAAAAAAGCTCCCCACTTCCTTTACCAAGGACGGCAGCTCTGTTTACGCGCTGACTCCCACGCTGAATGCTGACGGACTCCCCGATTTTTCTGCATGGAAAAAGAATTTAAAATACATAACAAAGCTTGCGAAAAAAGGAAATATCCATTCCTATCGCGTTCTCTTTGGAGAAACGCTCACCGAGGGTATTTGGCGAATGAGCAATTCCCTTGTTTGTGTCAGAGGCGACGAAACACCGCTGAGTGAGAGAAAGCTTCCGTTGTGTATTTTGATCGAGTCTAGCAAAAAGCTCCCTTTGCTTTGCGTTGGTCAAGTAAGGCTTTTGGAGTCCTTATAACGCCTTAAAAAACATGCAAGCTTGGATTTTTTGAAAAAAATATCCCGATATCGCTAAAAATATGAAAAAAATATAAAAAAAATCGAAAAAAACTCTTGCTTTTTTGAAAAAAGTATGGTATAATGTTTTTCGTTTGAAGTATGGAAACAGCTCTGCCTCTACTTTTTTGGCAAGAGCAAGTCTTAAGGAGGTCGCTAAAATGGCAAAATGTTGTATCTGCAGTAAGGGCGTTGTGTTCGGTCAAAACGTTTCTCACTCTCATCGCAAAACCAACAGAACTTGGAAGCCCAACATCCGCAAGGTAAAGTTGGAAGGCAGCAAAGCAATTTACGTTTGTTCTCGTTGCCTGCGCACCATGAAGAAGGCTTAATCTGAATGTGCAAATAAAGTAAGGCAGACACAGCGTGTCTGCCCTTTATTTTAGGAGTTGGTATGTTAGCACTCACAAATTACACCTTTCCCACCGATGCGGAAGAGGCTTTGAGGCATCTCGGTCACCGCACACTTCGCTTGCCTCCCCACCCAAATCTCCCCCCGCCTGTATCATCGCACCCTGATATGCTTCTTTTTTTCGCGCAAAATGCGATTTTTTGCACCAAAAGCTATTCAAAAATTGCCGCAAAAGAGTTAGAAGAAATTTCGGCAGTCTATGGCGCGCCCATCCGATTTGTTGAAGAAGAATACGGAAACGAATATCCCGATGACGTTCTTCTCAATGCTCTCCCCTTGGAAAACCGTCTTTTTTGCAACACCAAAACGGTGGCAAAAGAGCTGCTTGAATTGGATGTGACACCCTGCCATGTCAATCAAGGATACACAAAATGCTCGTCTTTGCCGCTTGGCAAAAACGCGCTGATCACATCGGATCCTTCAATTGCACAAGAAGCAAGAAAACAAGGGATCGACGTCCTCGAAATTGAGGCAGGACATATCTCCCTTGCGGAATATGGTTACGGCTTTATCGGTGGCTGTGCGAGCTTTGCACCGAGAGGAGAGGTTGAGAGCATTTATATTTGCGGAGATATCACGAAGCATCCCGATGCAAAAGGAATCGAAAAATTCTGTTTATCACACGGTTTTCAAGTAATTAGTCTTTCCTCTGCTCCGCTTTGCGACGTTGGAACGATTTTTATGATTTGATACAAGGAGTTAGTTATGGAAAAAGAAAAAGTTGCTCGCATTAACGAGCTTGCAAAAAAGTCCAAGGAAGTAGGACTGAGTGAAGAAGAAGCCGCCGAGCAAAAGGCTCTGCGCGCCGAATATATTGCCGAATTTCGCGCAAGCTTTACGGGAATTTTGGAGAATACCGTTATTCAGTACCCCGACGGCTCCCGTCAAAGTCTCCCTGATATGCGCGACGCGAAAAAAAACGAGAAAAAATAATATTATAGGAAAGAATTTGGTGCAAACCTCTTTACAAAAGATTTGAAGCGTGCTATAATATAATCGAAGAGTTATATCTTGACGAGAGAGACCGAGGAAGACATATGGAGAAGATCAACACAATTTATACCACCTGCGCAGAACAAACCGAGCAGTGCGGTGCAAGCCTTGCAGAATATCTGCTCAAGGATGCGACCCTGCCCCGTTTTGTTGCGCTTTTTGGCGATCTTGGCGTTGGTAAAACGGCATTTGTGCGCGGATTTGCTTCGGTTGTTACCCCGGGCGCTGCCGTACGCTCCCCTACCTTCTCATTGGTAAACGAGTACCGTGCGCGCCCGCTCTCCCTCTTTCACTTTGATATGTATCGCATTGAAAGCGAGGACGATCTGCTCTCCATCGGCTTTGACGACTACCTTATTCGCGACGGCTTTTGCCTGACCGAATGGAGTGAGAATATTTTGGAGTTCCTTCCCGATGATTGCGTTCGCGTGACCATTGAGAAGGACGATCCCCAAAAAACCGATCACCGTCGCATTACCGTTTCGTTTTGCAAGGAGGGTCAAAAGTGAAAATTTTAGCACTTGACAGTACCGCAAAGGTTGCGTCTGTTGCTCTTTGCGAGGACGAAAAGCTTTTGGGTGAGCTCACCTTAAATAACGGAAACACGCACAGCCAAACGCTACTCCCCATGGTTGAATTTTTGTTGGACAAGTTTGATCTCTCCCCCGTCGACATTGATTTGTTTGCAGTAGCAGCAGGCCCCGGTTCCTTTACCGGTGTGCGTATTGGCGCGGCAACCGTAAAAGGATTGGCATTCGGCATGGAGAAGCCCTGCGCGGGTGTTTCTACCTTAGAAGCCCTTGCCTACAATCTTTGTGATCACGAAGGCCTTATTTGCCCCGTGATGAATGCACGCCGCCAGCAAGTCTATACGGCACTCTTTCGTGCAAAGGATGGAAAGCTCGAGCGCTTGATGCCCGATTCTGCCATTGCAATTGCGGAGCTTGACCAAAGACTCTCCGCATATAGCGAGCCCGTTCGCCTGTGCGGAGACGGATATGACGTCACCCTTCCCCTTTTGACGCATGCGGTCCTTCCGACCTCGGAGCGTTATCGCCATCAAAGTGCCTACTCGGTAGCGCAGGTGGCAAGAAGAATGCACTCGAACGGCGAGCTTTGCACCGATATTACACTGTCCCCGATTTATCTGCGACTTTCCCAAGCGGAGCGCGAACGCGCAGAACGCATGGGCGGCGTAGATACAGGAATATAGAAAAGAGGCACCCATTATGAACAAAAAAATCACCGTTGGATGTGATCACGCCGGTTTTGGCCTAAAAAAGCTTGTAATCGCTCACCTCGAAGAACGCGGCTTTGAGGTCCTTGACGTTGGAACACACTCAACCGACAGTTGCGACTACCCTCAAATTGCACATAATCTTTGTAAGAATATTCAAGACGGCATCACCGAGCTTGGCATTCTTATTTGCGGCACAGGCATTGGCATGTCGATGGCTGCAAACAAACACCGTGGTATTCGCGCAGCTGCCTGCTCCGATACCTTTAGCGCTCGTTTAACTCGCGTTCATAACAATGCCAACGTTCTCTGCTTTGGCGAGCGCGTTGTTGGCATGGGCCTTGCCCTTGATCTTGTTGACGCTTTTGTAGATGCCGAGTTTGAAGGCGGCAAGCATCAGCGCCGCGTAGATATGATTACGCAAATCGAAATCTCTGAATCAAACGTTTGATTCTTTTCAATACGCACATTTGATTTTGAAAGGATGGAATTTATCCATGAGCAAATTACAACAAGTTGTAGAAACCGTACACAAGTATCTTCCCGATTCTGCCACCGCCGCAGTTATTTTGGCTGCAGGTGACTCCAAGCGTATGGGTAGTATCAATAAGATGTTCTTTAACATCAACGGCACTCCCGTATTGGCGCACTCTATGATCGCATATCAAAAGTGCCCTCTCATCCGTGAGATCGTTGTAGTTGCAAAGCCCGAGGATTTTGCAAGAATTCAAGAATTGGCAGCAAAGTACGGCATTACAAAGCTTTCTCACATAGTAGCAGGTGGCGAAACCCGTCAACAATCTGCTAAGAACGGTATTGAAAAGCTCGCCGATGAGGTGAAGTACGTTGCTATTGCCGACGGTGCACGTTGCCTGACCACTCCCACCCAAATCACCAAGGTTTGTCTGAGTGCTTACCGCCAAATGGCCGCTTGTGCCGCTCATAAGGTTACCGATACCGTTAAGCGCGCAACCGTTCTGCACAACACCACCGAAACCATTGACCGCAAGGATCTTTGGGAGATGCAAACGCCTCAGGTATTCCATACCTCCCTTTACAAGGCAGCTATGCTGAAGGCAGTTGACACCAACCTGGAAGCAACCGATGATGCTACCCTTGTGGAAAGCATTGGCTACCGCGTACATCTGATTGAGTGTGGCGTTGGTAACGTTAAGATCACAACCATTGAGGATCTGCCTCTTGCCGAAGCAGTTCTCAACTACCGCACTCGCAACAAGCAAAACTAATGTGCAATTTTCGCATTGGTCACGGCTATGACGTGCATCGACTTGTTCCCGAAAGAGCTTTGATTTTGGGCGGTGTTACCGTTCCTTTTGAAAAAGGTCTTCTCGGTCACTCTGATGCCGACGTGCTTTTGCATGC